>JAIVHE010000050.1:2102-8797 GCA_020201255.1 Desulfobacteraceae bacterium | reverse complement strand
AGACGGCACAGGCAGCCATCCAGGTAATGCATGCCCAGGTGGGAGACCTGACAATGACCCGGGAGGGCATCGCCTGTGCCGGGCTCCTGGTGCGGCACCTGGTGATGCCCGGCCGCCTGGAGGACACCCGCCGGATCCTGGCGTTTCTCAAAACAGCAGTGTCTGCCGGCACCCATATCAACCTCATGTCCCAATACCGGCCCATGGGAGAGGCGCACCGCTTTTCCGACCTGTGCCGATCCCTGTCCGCCGTAGAATTCAGACAGGCCCTGGAGATGGGAAAGGCTTCCGGCCTGACCCTGGTCCGATAAGTTTCAAGAAATTTTATGTAACCTGACGTTTAACGAAACAGGTTATCAATGATATTTTAGCTTTGTTTTTTGGCAGGTGGTTGGCTTTTGGTTTTATCTGTAGTTGAGTTCTGATTGATCGGCGGTCCGCTTTTTGTATCCTGGGCTTCATAGGAAAGATTTTTTATTTCCGCATCCAGGGTTTTTTTTCCATGGCCTGGCGATGTGTGGTTTCACTTTCGGCCATTGTTATGATTCCATTGGCAAATCCAGGGGAAATATCTTCATAACCACGCAGGATTGATGGATGCGGGATGGGGCCATGGAACTGCTCTGCTTTATGTGTAGTAAAATATCACCATGAATCTCATCTCGTCAAGAAAAATTCAAAATCTGATTCCGTCGCCTTTATCGTGAAAGGACAAGAAAAACGGAACCACCGCCCCCAGCAGAATCAGTCCCCCGGCTGCCATGAACCCGGCGGAAAACCACCCCCTGTCCCCCAAGATACCGATGAGGCCGGGCACCACCCCGCCGCCCAAAAGGAACGCAGCCGGTATGGTAAATGATACTGCCACGCTGCGCATCTCTTTGGAACCGATATGGGACAATGCAGCAAATGCCGGCGGAAAAAAACACACCGCAACCACCGGCTGACAGAACACCCATACCTGCAACAGGAATCCATTGGACACACCTATCCCGGACACGAGTATGCCATTCACCGCCAATGCGGTTGCCAGCACCGCTTTGAGGCCGAATCGGTCGGCGACCCAGCCGATCACAAGGGGCATGGGCAGCGTGGCCACCCGGGACAGGGTGATTAACGTATTGGCCTGGGCCTGGGCCATTCCGTGTTCGTTCACCAGAAACAGCGGCAGCATGGCGTAGATCCCCAGAGTTCCTGACACGCCCAGGCTGAACAGCAGCATCATGCACCAGAAGGACGGGGTGGCAGCCAGGGGCGCGAACGACTTGAAATTCGGGGCTTTTCCGGCAAAATCTCGGATTCCGGAAAACCGCAGAAAAGACAATCCCATCAAAATAGAGGCAGCGCCCACACAAAACAGAACCTGGCGCCAGGACATCCACAACAGCAGGGCCTCGCACAGGACCGGAGCCAGCAGAAAACTCACATTGGGGGCCAGTTCGTGAATCCCCATGGCCTTTCCCCAGCTTTTTTCAGCAACCGTGGTGGTGAGAATGGCAATGCCCGACGGCAGGTACAGCCCGGCAGCCATGCCTGCGGCAAAAACCGTGCACCGCATCAGGATCAGATTGTGGGTCAGGCCGGTCAGCACCATCATCAAACCGGTGGCAATGGCGGAAAACCCGATGGTCTTGACATGCCAAAACCGGGAGGACACAAACCCGGAGCACAACAGGGCCACGCAGTACCCGGATGCAGACACCAGGAAAAACGATCCGGCCTGGTCCGGGGTCAGCCCCATATCCTCCAGGATGGTGGGCATGAGCGGAGAAATGATGATGCGGATGAGAAAGTTCAGAAAAAAGATGGCGGTGAGAAAAAATACGGGCAGCCAGGGAAACGCACTGCCGTATGTATGGCGCGATGTCTTTATCATGTCATGCCCTTACGCCATCAAGGCTGACACGATGCCGGAAATATCTGATCGGTCAAACACCGGAATCTGCCTTTTTTCTGCCGCCAGCCCGTCCCTGCGGGCCAGGGAGGTACCGGCAACAAGGACGGCCACGCCCGGAACCTGAAGGAACAAAGGCGGGCGGTCACACGATTTTCCAATGATCTCAATTTTTTTATGGGGACCGCTGATCCAGCCTTCGATGAGCACGATGTCACAGTCTGAAAAATATCTTTGCACCAGGTCATCCGGGGTAAGATCCGGGGATCTGGGCAGATACACCGCCGCCATGGTCTGTGTCATCATAGCGGCCGGTACTGCCCCGGCGTTCCGGTGCCGGAAAGAGTCCTTGCCCGGCTTGTCCAGTTCATGGGAATGAGCGCTGTGCTTGATGGTACCCACCCTGGCATGATTTTTTGTCAACTCCCGGACCAGATCCACCACCAGTGTTGTCTTGCCGGTTCCTGGATGTCCGATGATCTGTACCGTTTTTTTGTTCACTGCCGGTCCCTGCCGCTGTATAATACAATTTTTAAAATATAACCCAAATTGCCCTATAAAGGTCTGTTCTTCGTGAACACCTTTTCACTATTTCGTATTATCTGGTATATTGCACCTGAAAGAATAGATTTCAAGAATTTTTCAATTGAGGTCACCAGATTTATATGGTACCCCATACCCATGATGTGATCATACCTACCCTATGAAAAAAGGCTGCCCATGACCCTGTATGCGTTTAAAAGCCACACTCCTCAAATTGACCCAACCGTCTTTGTGGCACCATCGGCCCAGATTATCGGCAATGTTTATATCGGCAGACACTCTTCTGTCTGGTTCCAGACAGTCATTCGGGGAGACCTGGAAGCGATCGCCATCGGTGAAAAAACAAATATTCAGGATCTGTGCATGTGCCATGCTGATGAGGGCATCCCTCTTACAATAGGCCATGGCATCACCATCGGCCACAGAAGTGTGATGCACGGATGCACCATTGAAGACGGTTGCCTCATAGGCATGGGCGCCGTTATTATGAACCATGCAGTGATCGGAAAAGGCTCTGTCATTGCAGCCGGTGCAGTTGTGCTGGAGAATACTGTGATACCGCCTTGTTCCCTTGTAACCGGTTCTCCCGGCAAGGTAAAAAAAACCTATGACAACCCGGAACAGCTTGCCAAAAGCATACATGCCATGTCTGAAAGCTATCTGGAAAGCGCCCGGTCATTTTTGTCCCCCGGCGTGTTTTATGAAATAAAGTGAATATGTCCGGAGTAAATTTTCATTGCTTTGCTGCACCCTTTTGCTGATTATCCGCAAGATCCGGAACCAGATCCATCCGGCCGACATTTGCAGTTTTTTTTGCTTTTTCATATTGCTTTTGCCTGAGATTGTATTAATATCTTTAATAGCAATTTATATGAGTATTCCCTGTTGCCTCCTGTATATTCCTGTTGAACAGGGGAGTATTTACCGGAATCTGAGATGGATTCCCAGAGCAGGTTAAATCACAACCCTTTACGTAAAGGAGCACCCATGGAAGTCAAAGACTATTGTAATGCAATGCTGGCCGAGGTTACCGCCTGGAAAAACAAACTTGATGCGATGAAAAAAACAGCTGACAGCTATGGAACTCAGCAAAAAGAAAAGATACTGCCGCTTATTGGACAGTTGGAGCAGGAAGTATCAACGGCACAGATGCGGGTGGATCAGCTGGAAAAAGAATGTCCCTCTGACTGGTCACCCATGAAAAATGAACTTGATGATCTTTTTGGTACCATCGGCAGCAATGTAAACCGTGCCTGGAAAGACCTTGAAGGCGGAAACGTCGGCGGATAGCACAAATCCACCGCATTATCTTGATTGCAAAGGCTTTACGCGTGTGCGTAAAGCCTTTTTTTGTTTGTCAGTGGGCACTGCAAACTGATCAGGATCTGGATTTTTCGTTTTGACACAACCCTGATAATGGATTATATTATCCTTCAGTTCACTGGGGGTGCCTTAACCGGCTGAGAGAAGCGGCCCGCTTCAACCCTTGGAACCTGATACGGGTAATACCGGCGTAGGGAAAGTGCAGACCGTCCATAACTCTTTTCTTTTTTTCCGGCAAAACCGTTTCAATCCCCCCCATGTGACGATAGCATTTACCTAAAGCTGTGGAGGCGGCATGAACATCAATATAAACGGAGAGGCCGTGGAAACGAGTACCCCGGATATCCTTTCCCTTGTAAGGGCCAGAAACCTTGATCCCTCATCCCTGGTGGTCGAACACAATCACACCATTATCCAGCAGGCGGCATGGGCCGATACCCTGTTGCAGCAAGGAGATACCATTGAACTATTGTCTTTTGTAGGAGGCGGATGAACATGGAAGACCAGCTCACCCTTGGCGGCAGAAACTTTTCCAGCCGGCTGCTCACCGGCACGGGAAAATTTGCATCCCATACACTCATCGGCCCCATGCTGGCGGCCAGCGGTTCCCAAATAATCACCGTTGCCCTGCGCCGGGTGGATCCAAAGGCTCCCCCGCAAGATAATATTCTTTCCCATATCCCGGATACGGTGACCCTTTTGCCCAACACCTCAGGAGCCAGAACAGCCAGGGAGGCGGTCCGCATTGCACACATCGCCAGGGAGGCCGGGTGCGGCGATTTTGTCAAAATCGAGGTGATCACGGATATGCAATACCTGCTGCCGGACAACCATGAAACCCTGAAGGCAACAGAAATCCTGGCCAAAGAAGGATGTATCGTTCTGCCCTATGTGATGCCGGATATCACCATTTCCCACCAGCTTTATGACGCGGGAGCAGCCGCGGTCATGCCCCTGGGATCTCCCATCGGCTCCAACCTGGGCCTTGAGATGAAACCCATGATCCAGCGGATCATTGAAACCAGCCGGCTGCCCGTAATCGTAGATGCAGGAACAGCACTTTGGTCGAACCATCAGCCTGTATGCCCCCCTCTATATCTCAGATTATTGTTCCAACCACTGCACCTATTGCGGGTTCAATGCGGTTACCGACTTTCCCAGAACCCGGCTGACCATGAATGAAATAGACAGAGAAGCACGGGCAATTGCCGATACAGGCATCCGTCATATCCTGGTGCTCACCGGAGAAGCCCCGGCCAGAACCCCCCTCTCCTACCTGGAAGAAGCCTGCAGGGTCATGACCCGGTATTTTTCCTCCATTGCCCTGGAAATATTTCCCATGACACAAAATGAGTACCAGGCATTGAACCGGGCCGGGGCAGATTCTTTGACCGTATACCAGGAAGTCTATGACCAGACCATATACAAAAATGTGCATCCCAAGGGACCCAAGTCGGATTATGCCTTCCGGCTGCTGACCCCGGAGCGCGGAGCAGCAGCCGGCTTCAGGGCCGTGAACATCGGCCCCTTGTTCGGCCTGGGAGAACCCGGAGCCGAAGCTTTCATGGCCGGGCTCCATGCCAGGTACCTGGAACAGGCGTTTCCCCATGTGGAGATCTCCCTGTCCCTGCCCAGAATGACCCGGGCAGGAGGCGCCATCGCCCCGAAACACCTGCTTTCGGACAAGGGATTTGTCCAGACCATGCTGGCCTGGCGGCTTTTCATGCCCCGGCTGGGTATCACTATCTCCACCCGGGAATCAGCTGCATTCCGGGACCGGCTCATCCACCTGGGAGCCACCCGGTATTCCGCCGGATCCAGGACCGATGTGGGCGGTTATACCGTGCATACAACCGATACCACCGTCCAGTTTGAGGTTACAGATACCCGGACTGTGGATGAGGTGGCGGATATGATTCGAAACAACGGGTACCAGCCCGTATTCAAAGACTGGGAGATATTCTGAGATGAAGATCGGTATTGCCGGGGCCGGCGGGATCGGCTCCAACGTAGCCCGGCATCTGGCCCAGGCCGGCGTGACCAACCTGCTGCTGGTGGATTTTGATGTTGTGGAAACCGCCAACCTGGACCGCCAGTTCTATTTCACGGACCAGGCCGGCCGGCCCAAGGTGGAGTGCCTCAAGCAGAATCTACTGGGAATTCATCCAACCATGAACATACAAACCCTCACCCATTTTATCAGGCCCGGAGAGAGCGCCCGGATCTTTAAAAACTGCAGCCTGGTGGTGGAGGGGTTTGACAATCCCACCACAAAAAAACTGCTGATGGAAGAACTGGCACCCCTGGGCATCCCTGTGGTGTCTGCATCAGGTATCGCAGGCACTGACATGGAAAATATCAGGACCCGGAAAATCGGTACCTGCCATATTGTGGGAGATTTTTCAACCGATGTGGCAAATGCTCCTTTGTCTGCCCCCAAAATTGCCGTGATCGCGGCCATGATGGCGGATATCGCTTTAAAATCCCAAAAACCGCTGCTCCCGGAAGGCATCTACGGCATCCTTGGTGAGGCCTTTTCGTTGGGCCGCTCCAATGTGGAAATGGCAAAACTGCTGGTGGATAGTGGCATCGATATCCTGCAATACCGGGAAAAAACCGGCACAAAAGACCGGAAAACCATGCTGGAAGAGTGCCGCCTGATCCGGAAAATCACGGCAGATGCCGGGGTGCCTTTTATCGTTAATGATTTTTTAGATATCGCCATGATGACCCGTGCGGACGGGGTGCACATAGGCCAGGAAGACCTGCCGGTGGCAGCGGTGAAAAAACTGGCTCCCCGCCTCCTGGTCGGCTGCTCCACCCATTCTCCGGCCCAGGCAGCCCGGGCTGTGGCAGACGGGGCTGATTATATCGGGGTGGGACCCATCTTTGCCACCAAAACCAAGGAAGATGTCTGCGATGCTGTCGGGCTTGC
>JAIVHE010000050.1:0-2032 GCA_020201255.1 Desulfobacteraceae bacterium | reverse complement strand
GGACAGGAATACAAAACAGCTGGTTGTGTCGGTAATGCCGGATCAGACATTGTGTCTTGAATGGGAGCAAGCCAAAAACAAGATCTCCCGGAAACAGGCCGGGCACCAGGAAACAATTTATCAAAGCTTCGGGGCCAGGCCAAAAACCTGGCTGTTTTACCTGGGATTCAATACATACAAGGAGCTGTTTTCCCCGTCCCTGGAGTATTTTATCCGGTTTGCCCGGCGGTTTGTTCAGGCACTTTCACGAATGCCGGAACTGGAGACCCTGCGGCATCAAACCGTTGTTGACATGCCGTTCGGCACCATCCAGGATGTGTTGTCAACCCTGCCCATGATGGCCGGATCCGAATATGTGACCCGGGAGATGCTGGAGGGGCTGTGGCATGGATTCAATAACACGTTTTCCAATGACATCAAGGCGTTTGAAGGACGGGTCAGTGATTATTTCCATGGCCTGAACCCGGACCTTCATCCGGCCGGTCGGGTGTTCTTCCATCTGGTGGAAAACAAAAACCAGGCCCAGCCCTTTGCCTTTATGGCCACTTATTCCGCCGGAATGGGCGCCAATGGAAAACCCAGACACCTGCCGCTCAAACATGCCATTGCATCCCATGACGATGATGCACTGCTCACCCTTCTTTCAACGGTTTACAAGGCCGGTGAAAAAAGCCGGATCGTGGCCGATCTTATCGATACCGGAGAATTGTTCCATCCGCTGGCCTGGGGTGCC
Organism: Desulfobacteraceae bacterium; assembly: GCA_020201255.1. Lineage (GTDB taxonomy): Bacteria > Desulfobacterota > Desulfobacteria > Desulfobacterales > Desulfobacteraceae > Desulfotignum. Next base: position 1,299 of record JAIVHE010000050.1, on the reverse strand, counting down.
GGGGAAGCCTTTGCATTTTTACAGGAAATTTTGGATTACGAGGCATGCGGGGTGATCTGCCGCATTCCGGACTGGTGGAAAAAAAGTGCATCCTCCCCCCGGGTGAATATTTCTCTGGGTGACAAAAAACCGGCCATGGCCGGATTGGATGCACTCCTGGATTTTTCGGCCGGGATCTCCATCGGGGATGCACAATTCACCCCGGAAGAGATCGAAAAAATCCTTGAACAAACCCAGGGACTGGCCTTTATCAAAAACAAATGGGTAGCGGTGGATCCGGACAAGCTCCGCCAGGCCCTGAAAGCCTGTGAGCGGTTTCAGGATCTGGCCGGATCAGGCATGACCTTCGGAGAAGCCATGCGGGCACGGCTGAACCCGGAAAAAATCATGGGCGAGGACAGCCGCGACATTGACCTTTCCGTCTCCAATGGCACATGGCTGACATCTGTAATCCATAAAATGCAGCAGCCGGAAAAGGTCGACAGCGTTTTGCCCGGCCAGGGGTTCAAGGCGGGATTGCGGCCCTACCAGTCAAAGGGACTGAACTGGCTGAACTTTTTGCACACCCACCGGTTCGGGGCCTGCCTGGCTGATGACATGGGACTGGGAAAAACCATTCAGATCCTGGCCCTGCTCAGCACCTTTACCAGGAAAAAAAAACAGGGGGCCAGCCTCCTGGTGGTGCCTGCCTCCCTGATCTCAAACTGGGAAGGGGAGATCAAACAATTTCTGCCCGCCCTCAAATTCTGTGCGGCCCATCCGGGTTTTGTCAATGCAAAAAAACAGCTGCACCGGACAAAACCGAACCAAAAAACACAGGCTGGGTCCGGTGAATTTGTACTTTCCAAGCGGCAACTGGACAAACTGGATCTGGTCATTACCAGTTACACCCTTGTAAAAAAATACCAGTGGCTGCAGGACTATACATGGCACTGCCTGATCCTGGACGAGGCACAGGCCATCAAAAACCCCGGCACCCAGCAGACCCGGGCCGTAAAAGCCCTGCCTGCCATCCACCGGATTGTCATGACCGGGACACCGGTGGAAAACAGATTGTCGGATCTCTGGTCTTTGTTTGATTTTGTAAATCCAGGGCTTTTGGGCAACAAGTCTGAATTTTCCCGTTTTGCCAAAACACTCAATGACAACCCGGACGGCTATGCAAGGCTGCGGCAGTTGATTTCCCCCTATATACTGCGCCGCCTGAAAACCGACAAATCCGTGATTTGCGACCTGCCGGACAAGGTGGAAATGAAAGTGTTTTCAGACTTGAGCCCCAAACAACTGGTCCTGTACAAA
>JAIVHE010000602.1 GCA_020201255.1 Desulfobacteraceae bacterium | reverse complement strand
GATGCCCTGGCAGCTTTCAGGGCTGACCCCACCCAGTTTGATCTGGTCATAACCGACATGAACATGCCCCATTTGACCGGCATGCAGCTTACCAAAGAACTGATTGCCGTAAGGCCTGATATCCCCATCATCATCTGCACCGGATTCAGTCAAAGAATCGACAGCAGGAAAGCGGAAGCCATGGGAATCAGGGGCCTGCTCATGAAACCGGTGGGGATGAAGGATCTCGCCCAAAAAGTACGGGACGTATTGGAAAGGAAAACCAATGACATTTGACCGAATAACACGCAACCCAGCTTAGATGAACGGGCAACCATGTATTTGGGGCATGCGGTTACCCTGGCTCCGATATGTATCAAGGTTGAATAACACTTGATAAAAAACAATATTCTCTGTAAAAGTATGTATTTTGATTGCATTGCACACGTATGGAGACTTTATGAGCCAATTCAATGAACATATAAATATCTTGATCGATGCCTATAAATCAACCATAGAGCAAATGACCCACCTGAAGGTTACAGGTACAGAAAAAAGACAGGTCCTCAAGGAAAAGAATATTTTACAATTTGCTCATATTATTTCCTATACTGATGATGACAAAAAAATTGAAGGGAAATTTGTTCTGGCATTTAACAGTGTTCAGGATGCCCTGAAAATTGCTTCTGCTATTGCTGAAAGACTTGGAATGGGTAAACTCACGGAAATCGGTGAAGATTCCACTGATTTACTGAATGAGTTTTTAAATGTAGTGGTTGGGCGAACCATATCCGACTGGGACAGCATTGGCTTGAAAGTGAAATTTGACACACCTGTTTACAAAAAAAGTTACAAAAGTGATTCTCCAAAGGCTTTGCAGGGACATATCATCAGCCTTGATGTTGCGGGTACCAAAGCAGAAAGTGCACCGGAACAAATCATTTTGAGAGTATATTTCGATGAAAAAAATGGAAAAACGCAAAGCAAAATCAAGGGCAAAAGAATACTTCTTGTTGATGATTCACGGGTAATGAGAAATATTATCTCCCAAGTGCTTATAGCACAAGGAGCAAATATAAAAGAGGCGGAGAACGGTGAGGTAGCGATAAGAATTCATCGAACCTTTCAACCTGATGTAACACTCATGGATATCAATATGCCTGAAATGGGTGGATTTGAAGCCATTGAAAAGATCAGAGAATATAATCCAAATGCAAAATTTATTATTCTTTCTTCAAGCTCCAGAAAAGATGAAATTATCACAGCAATAAGCAGGCGGACAAGCTGTGAAACAGTCTCCGGCGGTCTGTTTTACTGAAATATATGGCTACATTCCGGCAGAAAATGATATCAAATCCGCCAGATGCAATTTCCGGGTGCAGCAGGTTTGTTTTTTCAAAATATGCCATACTCCTCAGTTCATCTTTTATTTTCCAGTGAGGGTCTTCTTTGGTAAAATATGTATGCAACTGAACAGTACTCAACCCCCGGCTGACCTCATAATCGGAGTACCGGCCGCGGCTGGCTTTTACAATGGCTGAATCGGAAATATCAGAGGCTTTGATTTTGATATTATGGTCAAAAATTTTTTCTTTGAAATACTCCATAAGGGTTATGGCAATGGAATACACTTCCTGGCCGGTTGCGCATGCACAGCTCCAGATGTTCAACTGACTGCGGTTTTGTCCCTGGTTGGTCTGCCAGTCCGGCAGCAGTTTTTCCTTTAAGAGAACAAAGGGCCGTTTGTCACGAAAAAAAGAGGTTTCATTTGTGGTCATTAGATCCACTATACGGCTGGTCAGTTGTGAGGAGTTCTTCGCTCCGGCAATCAGGTCTTCAAAACAAGAAAAGCAATATTCTTCCATAAGGGGGTGAAGCCTGTTTTCTATAAGGTATGCCTTGTTTTTCTTCAGAACAATGCCACTGTGGTTGTGGACGATAACGGCCAGCTCCATCAGCGCTTTTATGGTTATCTTCATACCCCGACCCGCTGAAAAATATCAGTTGCGATATGGTCAAGCGGCACAACATGGTCAACCACACCGGCATTAACGGCTTCACCCGGCATACCGAAAACCACACAACTTTGCTTGTCCTGGGCAATCACCCGGGCGCCCAGCCGTTTCATCAGCCGTAACCCGAGAACCCCGTCAGATCCCATACCGGTCATGATGATGCCAAGGGCATGTTTTCCATACACCTTTGATATAGACCGAAATAAATAGTCCACCGAAGGCTTACAATGATTCTCCGGGGGATCA
>JAIVHE010000601.1 GCA_020201255.1 Desulfobacteraceae bacterium | reverse complement strand
ATGGCCTATAACATCATGGCCGGCGGGACCTGTCTGGAAGATATCGAACTGTTGAGAAAAAATCCGGCCTGGCATGATGCACTGGGAGCGCAGATTATACCGGATCCAACTACAGCCGGAGATTTTCTCAGACGGTTCGAGGAACAGGATGTGCTTGATTTTATGTCTGTTAAAAATACCATCCGCCGTAAAATCTGGGAAAATCAGCCAGCGTCATTCAAAAAGATGGCCATTATCAATGTTGACGGCACTATCAGCGAAACATACGGCCAATGCAAGCAGGGTATGGGTATTTCATACAACGGCAAATGGGGATATGCGCCTTTGATCATTTCTCTAGCCGGCACAAGAGAAGTGCTCTATGTGGTCAACCGATCCGGGAATGCCCCTTCTCATCTGGATTCTGCCAACTGGCTTGACAAAACCCTCGACCTTGTGTCTGATTCGTTTGAAAAGGTTTATATCCGGGGAGATACGGACTTCAGCCTTACCGGCAACTTTGACAAATGGGACAAACGCTGCCGGTTTGTTTTTGGTATGGATGCCAGAAAAAACCTGGTGAAGCTGGCCGATCAAATTCCGGAATCTGAATGGGAACTCTTTAAAAAAGAACCCGGGGAAATAAAGACAAGGTCCCGCAGGAAACCAGAGAATGTAAAGGCCCGGGTGGTCGAAAGACGTGAGTTTAAAAATCTTAAAACCGAATGTGAACATGTCGCTGAATTCGAATACAGGCCGGGGAAGTGCCAAAAGTCCTACAGGATGATCGTACTTCGCAAGACCATTAAAGTGCTGAAAGGGCAATACCAGCTTTTTGATGATATCAGGTATTTTTTTTACATCACCAACGATGACAAAAAATCTGTGGAACAGCTGATTCAATTTTACCGCAACCGGGCAGACCATGAAAACGATATCGAACAGTTGAAAAACGGTGTGTCTGCATTGAATAACAGGCTGGTGGGCTATAATGACCAGGTCAAACACATTTTCAATCTGCTCGATCGTATGAGGAATTTTGCATTTCCCTGATACAAATAGCATGATCGGACAGCTGTCACAAATGGGTTGTGATGTGTGAGTCCAAAACCCTGGAAAGACAAGATCAAGGACACTGGAAATGAATACACACCACAATTTGAAATTTTATAGAGCCGGGGGAGAGGTATGCACTTTTGACAACAGTTGCCAGATGGAAATTATAACTAAAAATGTTTTGCGAACCTAATATATGAATTTTTTAAAACACGCTTGTTTTGGGATTAGTAGTTGGGAGAAATTTTACGCTTCCATCGCAGATTTAGGTCGTTGGGCAAAAGGAACAAGATATGGTTGATTTTAAAGATCTCGCTGGACTTAGTGAACCATTGAAGCGTCTAATTGAAGTGATTGCAGAGGGTATCGGTGGAATATCCAAACCAATTTTTACACGGAAAAATGCCGATGCAAAAGCCTATGAAATTAAGGCTGTAGCGAAGGCTATCGCAGAGAGTCAGAAGCTCCTGGGGCCGGTAAAATATGAAGGTGGGGAAATAATAATTGAGTCTGATCAAAATCAGATTTTGGTTGAACTGCCTGAGGCGGATTTTGATAGACGTGTAATATCCCGTATGGCTTATCAAGAAGCTAAGCGGCAGGATAACATTGAAAAAATCACTCAATATGCTGCCGAGGATTTTGATGGAAATGAAGAAATGGGATCAGAACGTCCAGAAAGTAACTGGACAGCTCGTTTTTTCCGAATAGCTGAAGACATTTCCGTCGAGGAGATGCAAGCTCTCTGGGGGAAGGTTCTTGCAGGCGAAGTAAAGCGGCCAGGATCTTATTCTTTACGCACGCTTGACGTTCTAAAAAACATTTCACAAATAGAAGCGGAAACGTTTGTTAGTGTATCTCGCATAGCGTTTTTTAGCGGTAATAAAGCCTTTGTTCCTAACCCAGACCATGAAAAATATTTAACGGAGCATTTTAACATCACCTTTCTAGATCTATTACTCCTGCGAGAGATCGGTCTCCTTGCAC
>JAIVHE010000049.1 GCA_020201255.1 Desulfobacteraceae bacterium | reverse complement strand
TCCAGAAAGTGAACCACCTGCCGGGCAAAGGGGCCGGGCAGGGCAAAGATCTCCTGCGGTACGGACCGGTCGGCCACCAGCGCTTCCAGGCGGTCGAGCAGTTCTTCCACCGCAGGACCCGACGGAGTGGACTGCCTGAGAAACGTCAGGCAGTCCCGGACCCCGGCATGCTTTGTCCGGCAGTCTTTGGAAAGTCCGGTATAATGATAGGTGTCATACAATCCCCGCAGCCGGTGGAGCATGTAGCAGATATGGTGGTCGTGGCACACCATCCATGCCGGGTATTTGGCGGATATCACCCGGTCGAAATGGCCCAGATCCAGTTGATGGAACCGCTGGTACCCGGCCAGAAGCGCCGTAAAATCGGTTTCCGGATTGGGCAGCTTGATGAGTTCCGCCTGGTGGGGGGTGTGCTGGTTGATTTCATTGAGCAGCCCCCAGTAGAGGTTTTCCGCCCCGCCGATACAAAACGGCACCGGACTGGGGGCAATAATAGCGATCTTCATTGGAAATTTCCTTACACCCTTTGGGCCACGAAGGCAAACCGTGCATACACCGATGCATCCACTTCATGGGCATTGACCAGGTGAACCACGTCAAACCGAAATTTTCCGGCCAGGGGGGCTGTGATCCGCTGTTGAAAAGAGGTTGGACTGTAAAACCGGCCATGGCGGTTTCCCCAGCCCTGTGCGCAGAAAACCGCTGCATCCCGGTCAAATGCAACACTGGCCGGCACACTGACGGCGGGATCGGTCTGCACCGCAGGTTCCGTGAACAGGTAGAACGGCACCACCACCACCCTGCCGCCGGGGCGCAGCACCCGGGCCAGTTCAGAAAACAGCCGGGTGTCGGCATCCTGTTCAAAATGCTCCAGCGAACAGGTCAGGGCCGCCTTGTGGGCAAAGCCATCCGGCACCGGCATGCTGCATGCATCTCCGCCGATCCTGCTGCCGTGGATGCCGGCCGGGTACATGATGTCCTGGCCATAGGCCCGGGCACCTGTCAGCCGGGAAAAGATGTCGGGTACCGGGGAGTGTTCACTGGCCAGATCGATGAACACCTCCTCCGGGCGGATGTCAAGCAATTGAAACGCCACAAAGTGTTCCAGAGATTTTTCAAAAAGATTGCCGGCATAATATCCGGGATACCGGTCTGCATATCCGGCTTTTGCCACATATCGCTCATAGGCGGCGATATCCACGGCCAGGTCCTGTATGCCCAGATCCTGCGCCTGGTCCAGGATGTTTTTCACCACAGAGGGGCTGGTGTTGTCGATCGCTCCTTTGACAATCTTGTGGGTGCCTTGTTTTTCCAGGACCCGGACAGCTGTTTCATAGGTCAATTTTTGTGTCGGCCGGTATATGTATTTTTTCATGTGTCCTCGATCATGTGTCCTCGATCATGATGCAGCAGCAGCAGCAGCGGCGGCGGCACCACACCGTGTTCAACGGTGCAGCAGGGTATCCACCACACTGTTCCAGTTGATGTTTTTTTCTTGATAGGCCTGTCTTCCGGCCTGTCCCATCTCTTTGGCCTTGTTTTTGTTGGCGTGCAGCCAGTCGATTTTTTGCGCGATCCTCTCCGGGTCCGGTTCCACCACAAAACCGGTTTCTCCATCCTTCACAAATTCCAGGGGACCCCCGGAATCGGTACAGGTGATCACCGGTTTGGAGGAGAGCATGGCTTCCAGGGTGATATATCCGTAGTCCTCATCCCGGGGACCGAAAAATACCCCCAAACTCCTGGCATACAGGGTGTATTTTTCTTCTTCCGTGATATGGCCGGCCAGGCAGACCTTTCGGGACAGGTTCAACTGCCGGACAAGGGCCTGCAAATGCTGTCTGCCGCCGCCTTCTCCGGCAATGACCGCAGTGACCGGGGAGCGGGTATGGGCCATGGCCCGCACCAGCAGGTCCTGTCTTTTGAGGGTCTCCAGCCGGCTGGGAAAAAAAATAACGTCATAGGGCGCATCGCAGTAGAACCGGTCTTCATGGGCCGGCGGATGGTACAAAGGCCTGGATGCGATTTGGTTGAACCGGTGCAGCCGGTGGGAGATATTGCGGCACATGGTGTACACGGCGGGCAGGTTTTTCAGCTCCCGGGTGTCCTGGTCCACAATTTTTTTTCGCAGTGCTGCAAGGGCTTTTGATGCACAGACCGGATCATACAGGTCATAGGCCGGTCGGTGCTGGTGCATCAGCCACAGGGTTTTGTCCGGATGGTTCACGTAATAAACCGGAAACTGCAGCACCAAAAGCTTATCCACAAGATAGCCGTTGACGGTTTCAAAGTTCTGTGTGCTGCAGTAATCCATCAGCTGCGCGATATGGTCCACGGAGGAGAAATTGAAAGGAAAAAAAACGATTTCCGCATGGTGACCCGATTCAGCCAGGGCATGTTTCAAACCCGCGGTCATCATTCATCACATGGTTTCCAAAAAAAATTACACCAGAGCCTTGCGGCCGATGACGGCATAGTCCTGTTCTCCGTAAAGCAGGTGTACCAGGGATGCGGGCATGGTGTCAACCATGTCGCCGGGCCGGTTCTCAAAGGGGTGCAGCCGGATGATTTCACAGTCGCAGAACCCCCTGGTTTCCATCAGATATACTGCAGTGTCCGGGGGCAGCGGGTTTTTGTGGGTGGGGTCGGTGTAGAAACTGCACGCCCCCACAATGAGGTTTTCCGGATTCGGGGTTTCAAAAATGGCGATGCCGCCCGGCTTGAGCACCCGCATGGTTTCATCCATCATGCGCACCAGGGTGGTAAGGGGCAGGTGCTCGATGAGGTGAAACGCGCTCACCGCCCCCATGCTGTCAGGGGCCATGTCTTTCAGATGGGCCAGAAGGTCCCGGGACTCCACCGTCAGTCCCCGGTCCCGGCATTCGGTCACAAAAAGATGATTGATATCCACGCCGGCAGCGGTTTTTCCCGTTTCCTCGAGCAGTTCCAGCCATTCCCCCCGGCCGCATCCCAGATCCAGGACCGGTGTGGTTGTGGTGCCGGCGCCTGCCTGTTCAATATAGGGCAGATAGATTTTCTGCCGGTCCTTGATATCCTCTCGGCTTCCCCGGAACCGGTCCTCAAAGGCGGCATACACGGCATCCAGCAGGTGATCCTCTTCCACTGCCATGGCAGCCACCTGCTTTTCAGACAGCGGCCCGGGCAGTCTGTCCCGGACCTGTTCCAGCAGCCGGGCCACCCGGCCCTGCTGGTCCAGCAGGGTGCGTTTCATGTCGCCAATACCGGCCTGCTGCAATTCATCCGCCGTCTGCTGCTGCATCTCCGTCACCTGATCGACCCGGCCGGACAAGGTTTCCCACAGCGGTTCAAAAGCCTGTCTGCTGAGGGTATCAGCTGCCGTAGTCTCCAGCTGGGCAGCCCATTGGTCCATCCGGCGGTGCAGTGCTTTTTCCTTGAGGAACGCCCGGGTTTCCATCTGCTCCATCTGTCTGACAAGGCAGGGCAGTTTTGCCCAGGCAATGATCCAGCGTACCAGGTAACCGAGCACGGGAATTTTGCCCGGCAGGACCACCATAAGCCGGGGCAGCAGTCCCTTTACCGCCACGCCCCGGGACCGGCCTTCGGGGGAAAACCGCAGCCGTCCGATAAATTCCACCCTGTCCAGATCTCCCCGGCGCAGCCTGTCCAGAAAATGCTCGCTGCCGGCCCCGTCCGGGTACCGCTGGAGAATGAACTGATAGGCAGCAGAAACGAACTCCCGGTCATGGTATTGCAAAAGATCGTTGATGTGCAGGGTACGGCCGTTTTCCGGTCCGTATCCGGGCTGGTCCCGACGGGGAAGCCTCAGGGAAATGCCGGCCAGGCCGCTGCTTTGTGCCCCGGACTGCGGCGCAATGCCTGCGGTTTTGCGCCGTTCCGTTTCCTGCCGGACGCGCTCCAGAATCTCCCGGGCAGTTATCGGTGCGGTCTGCTGCTCCATTGTTTACATCCTTGCGATAGGGGGTTACGGGCCGGACACCGTGATGACCGGCGCGATCCATGAACAGCCCACAAAGGGCTGCTTGTCCATATTGACCACATGAAACACCAGCGCCAGGTCCCGCCATTCATAATTGGTGCTCAAATGGGTTTCCCGGTCCGTGAGGGCAGTGACAATGGAGTAGTTGCCCACCCCCAAAAGGGCCGGAAAACAGATGCGGAACTCATATTCGGCTCCTTTGACCGGATTCTCCATGACCTGCCCGGTGTACCAGGTGTTGGTGCCGAACATGAACTGCCCCAGCCGGTCCTTGATGCCGTACCCAAGTACCAGTGTGTCCAGGTCATCGTGCACCTGGATTCGGATACGCAGCGCCACCTGCTCGCCCACCCCCACATATTCGGCTGGTTCGTCTTTGCTGTTGAAAAGGGTGATCTGCGTCACCGCGGCCTGGCCGGTTCCGGACACGGTTTGTTTTCTGCCGTTGGCCAGTTCCGTTACCGATACCAGTGTGTTTTCCTTTTTTGCGATCAGGGCGTTGTAAAAATCGGTGACCTCTTCGGGGTTGCCATCCTTTATAATCATGCCGTTGTCCAGGAGGATGGCCCGGTCGCACAAAGACTGCACCGCGGACTTGTCATGGGACACGAACAGGATGGTGGAGCCCTCTGCCCTGAATTGCCGGATCCGGTCAAAGCTTTTGTGCTGAAAATACGCATCCCCGACGGACAATGCTTCATCCACGATCAAAATGGCGGGACGGCTGGCCGTGGCCAGGGCAAATGCCAGCCGGACCTGCATGCCGCTGGAATAGGTGCGCACCGGCTGGTCGAAATAGTCCCCGATTTCCGCAAAATCGGCAATTTCCGGGATCATGGCCTCGATCTGCTTTGTTCTGAATCCATGGACCTGGCCGGACATGTAGCAGTTCTGCCGCCCGGTGAATTCCGGGTGAAACCCCATGCCCAGCTCCAGCAGGGCCGACACCGGCCCGTTGACCTTCACAACCCCCGACGAGGGCCGGGTGGTGCCGGTGATGATCTTCAACAGCGTACTTTTGCCGGCCCCGTTGACCCCGGTGATCCCCACGGACTGGCCTTTGGCCACATCAAAGGAGATATCCTGCAGTACCGTGACCGGGTCATGGTGGCTTCCCAGGCCCAGCCATTCCGCAATGCGGCCGTACTTGCGGTGATACCGCTTGTAGGTCTTGCTGATGTCACGTACTTGAATCATGGGAAAGCTTATAAGGCATAGCAAGTCTGAAGTCAACTTTATAAGAATTAATTGGGGACAGACCACGTTTTTTCCCTGATCTGTCCCACTCGTTTATATTCTGTGAAAAAAACGTGGTCTGTCCCCATTTTCTTTTTCTAATTAACCACAGAGAACACAGAGAACACAGAGGATCACAGAGAAAAACAGAGAAGAATTTTTTTGGGTCATGCTCGGGATGTTTGGAATGATTTCAGAAACAGTAAGCCAGTAACTGCACAGTGGTGCCTGCAAATGGCTTTTTTATACCCCTCTGTGTATCTCTGTGTGCTCTGTGGTGAAAAAAAAAGTGATACATTAACCACAGAGAACACAGAGGAGCACAGAGGGGTTATAGTTTAAACCGCTTAATTCCGTGGGTTAATTTTGTTACATTGAAATTGATGAGCAGTCCGGTGGGCATGCCGGCCAGTTTCATGTAGGTGAGAATCTGGGCATGGTGGATGGGCTTGATTTTTTCAATGCTTTTAAGTTCCACAACGACCTGATTTTCCACCAGTAGATCAATACGGTATCCGCAATCCAGACGAACATTTTTGTAAATGACCGGCAGGGGGTGTTCCATGGTGAATTCTAACCCTGCCAGGTGCAGCTCATGGGCCAGGCTCTGCAGGTATGCTGATTCCAGAAGGCCGGGGCCGATGGCCTGGTGCACTTCAATGCCACAACCGATAATCCTGCGGGTCAAGGGATCTGTATCCATACGCGTTCTCCCTTTACAGTCAGTCTTTTTATAAAACAATCCTCTGTGTATCTCTGTGATCTCTGTGGTAAAAACCACACCTTTTATATATACCACAGAGAACACAGAGGAGCACAGAGGGGATTTGAGTAGATACATATTTTTTCCTGTTGTTGAAGTGGGGAAAAACTGATAAATACATCTCCATTAAACACTTGCCACCAGCCCCGCTCCGGGGTAATATCCACGCCCATGATAACAGAGTGCCGGCCTCTGGCTGGATCGGACCGGAACCGGCCGAATATAATCACAAAAACCAACAAGAAAGGCAGCAGATGTTTGGGTACCTCAGATTCGTCCTGGCGTTTTTCGTTCTGCTCTCCCATGTGAATATCCGCATTTTCAACATGAACCCCGGGGTCACAGCGGTGGTGATGTTTTACCTGCTGGCCGGGCATGTGGTGGCCCACCTGTGGGACAATGTCCTGCCCAACGGCCGGTACCGTCTGGTATGGTTCTACCGGGACCGGGTGTTGCGCATCATGCCTTTGTACTTGTATGTGATCTTCCTGACCCTGGTGTTTCTGCTGCTCACCGGCTACGGCAGCCCGCAGTATTCCTTTTTCAAGCTGCTGGGTAACCTGCTGGTGGTGCCGGTGAACTATTATATGGTACTGGACACCACCATCCTGACCGATCCGTCCTGGGCCCTGATTCCCGTTGCCTGGTCTTTGGGCGCGGAACTGCAGGCCTATCTGATCCTGCCCCTGATCCTGGTGTCGGTCCGATGGAAAAAAATTCTGGTTACAACTTCCTTTGCGGTATACATGCTGGCCAACCTGGGGGTGTTCCATCCCGATTATTTCGGATACCGCCTGATTCCCGGGGTGTTTTTCTTTTTTGCCGCCGGGGCCTGCATCCAGCGCACCGGATTTCGGTCCCGGCATCTTTCGGACCGGTTCGACCGTTTGTTTCCCTGGCTGCTGTGGCTGGTCATCATCAGCCTGTTCTGGATATTTTCCACCGCCAGCCTGTTCGGCCATGGCTATACAAAAGAAACCTTTCTTGGACTGTTCCTGGGCATTCCCCTGGTTTTTCTCGGCAGCAGAACCCGGATAAAACTGCCGTATAACGCGCTGCTGGGATCACTCTCATACGGCGTATTCCTGGCCCATTTTCTGATGATCTGGATACTGGATTATCTGTGGCCGGCCGGTGTAAGCCCGGTCCTGCAGGTTCCAGCGGTCTTCCTGGGATCGGTGGGGATCGCATGGGCCGGAGTCAGGTATCTGGAAACCCGGATGGACCGGATCAGAATTAAATGAATTAAATGGGGACAGACCACGTTTTTTCTAAATAAAACAGAAATAGAATTAAATGGGGACAGACCATAAAATGATTAAATGGGGACAGACCACGTTTTTCGGTAAGAAAAATTTTTGAGGAAGTTTGTTTGTCCGATATTGTCATGGAAACATTTTCTGTGCTGTGGGAAAAAACGTGGTCTGTCCCCATTTTCCCGCTCGCCATTTTCCTTTTTCCGTTTATTCCTCAGGCTGCTCAGAGGGAAATTCTTTCTGCACTCATTATATACGGCATTTTCCTGTCCTCCTCGTAACTGATAAGGTCTTCGGTGAATCTTTTTGTTAAATCTTCAGGCAGCATCATAAGCCAGTCAATCAGCCTGTATATGCTCAGGATGTCCTGTTTGGAAAATCCTCTTTCATAAAGTGCTGTGGTAATTGTCCATCTCCAAGAGTATCTTGACTGGGGATCTCCCTTTGTGGCCTTTGTTTTTAAATGCGCTGCCGTTATTATGGCAAAGGGGTTTGTCGCCTTGAGCAGGCTGTCGATGGTTTCGTTGTAGTCATTCAGTTTTATCATGGGGAATGTAAAGTTGATTTTACAGCCCCACTGCTCCATGCTGTAACTTTCCGGCCGCCATGAATCATTTTCATCGGCCAGGATTGCAAGACTTGTAACCGGCAGATAGCGATTGTCAAAAATCCTGTAATTGTAGATGTACATTCTTTTAACAAAGGCAGGGTCTTTGTCACTCTGGACCTCAATGTGGATCATTACATTAAAAGTCTCTCCCTCAAGCGACCACACCTTGACCAGTTTGTCCGCATGACGTCTGCCGATTTCCGCATCCCTTACAACGCTTTGCAGTTCCTTATCCAGGAATTCGTAACCCTTTCCCCAGTCTATTTCCCTGGCAATCTGCGGGAAATAGAACTCCATAAGCTCTTTAAAATAGAGAGCTATTCCTTCCTTCCAAGGGCTGTCATATTCATCCTGATTATTGTATCGAGTATTCATGGGAATATGGTAACCATAATTGCTTTATTTTGCAAGGAAAATAGTAAGTTAAATGGGGACAGACCACGTTTTTTCCACCACCGGGCACAAAGTTCACAAAAACACAGAGGGGGTTTGTGCGTAATGATCAGGGGATCGGGCCGTGGTGCAGTACGAAAAAAACGTGGTCTGTCCCCATTTTTGGTCCCCATTTTTGCCCACCATTTTTGCCCATTTTTCCGCTTGTCTTTCAGCTCCTGATTTTGTAGGATGGTTCATATTTGAGGATAATAAACAGGATTTATTCACGCTATGTAAAAAAGAGGTCAGATTATGAGCGTCATACAGATTGACATCGACGATACCTTGATTCAGTCGGTTGGAACCACGGCGATAAAGACCTTTATTGAGCAGCAAGTAGCTATCTTGCGTTTGCAGTATCAAGGCGAGCATATCTCCCATATTATTAACGAGGCGGGGATTGATCATGACAAGGAAGTGTCTGAAGCCCGTCAAGAAGCCTGGGACGAATATAAGTCAATCCATCTTCGAGACCTGGTATGAACCACCGGTACGTGATTGACGCCAATGTGTTGTTTAGGGGAGTTTCAGAATTTTGTATTGGCGTTGTTCAACCATGTCACTGTTGTCCCTCGAATGGTTCTGTCACGCGGGTCTATCACACGTGCCAGCAAACTCTGCGAGGGGATTGATGAAAAAGATACCATGTATGTTGCGGTCGCGCTTGAACTGTATGTGACGCTTGTGACCAATGACAAAGTGTTGTATCGTGGGCTCAAAAAAAGACATTTTCATAGGATGGTATTATTGAGAGATGTGGTTGGTGGACTTCCACGTATTGATTATCTATAGTACTGGTTGCATTTTTGGTCTGTCCCCGTTTTATGGTCTGTCCCCAATTATTCACTGTGTATCTCTGTGCGCTTTGTAGTGGAAAAAAACGTGGTCTGTCCCCAATTGTTATTGTTCGTGATGCAGTCCGAAAAAAACGTGGTCTGTCCGCAATTATTCAATTATTTCATAGCAGGGCTAAATGGATTTGTCTTCCAACAACTTTAGCAAATTTTTCAAGTGTAGACAAACGAATATCCTTGGCATGATTTTCCATTCTTGAAATAACGGATTTTGTTGTGTTTAATTCTTTAGCAATTTGTTCTTGCGTCATTCCAGCATCAATTCGGGCTTGTTTTAAAAGAATGCCAAGTTTAAATGTTTCAAATTTTTCTTCATAGTTTTCCCAAAAATCAGGGTCTTTGACCATTCTTTTATTTTTATATTTTTGAAGGTCGCTCATCCTTGCCTCCTTTGCAAAAAATATTTTTTCTTTCTCTGTTCAGCCTTTATAATTTCTTTTTTAGGCGTTTTTTGGGATTTTTTTGTGAAAGCGTGATTCAAGATAACAAGTTCATTGCCATCAAAAAAGCCAAGTAATCTGAAAAAATTGTTTCCATACTGAACTCTTGCTTCCCATATATTATCAGTGCCCTCCAGTTTTTTAAAAAATTTGCGAGGTATGTAGTGGAAAAAAACGTGGTCTGTCCCCATTTTCCTTTTTCCGGTTATTCCTCAGGCTGCTCAGAGGGAATCTCTTGGAGAACTTTTCTGAAGCTGTCAATGTCCTTGCTTTGAGCAGCGGATCGCAGCAGCTTTTTCAGCAGAATCCTGTTGTTCATGGCCTTCACTTTTTTATAAACAACTTCCGGAACGTCTTTGCTGAATCTTGCATCAAGGGCTTCCAGAACATTTTCTCTTGCCTCGGTGAGCATGCCTTGTTCCATGCCCTTCTCCATGCCCTTCTCCATGCCCTTCTCCATGCCAATTCTTTCTGCACTCATTATATACGGCATTTTCCTGTCCTCCTCGTAACTGATAAGGTCTTCGGTGAATCTTTTTGTT
>JAIVHE010000352.1 GCA_020201255.1 Desulfobacteraceae bacterium | reverse complement strand
AGCAAAATGGAGGGGGTGGCAGGTTGTGTTTTTTTTTCTGGACTTTCGGGTGTGTTTGTGAAAAGTAATGTTGAGTGGATTTTTGCAGATAGCTTGAGTATCTTTGATGTTTGTGGGAATCAAGTTTTGGGCAAGGCTGTCCGGATGCTGGGCATCCACATGGACATCACAGAACGCAAGCAGGCCGAAGCGGAACGTGAAAAACTCCAAGCCCAGCTCGCCCAGGCCCAGAAAATGGAATCCGTCGGCCGGCTTGCCGGCGGGGTGGCCCATGATTTCAACAACATGCTGGGGATAATACTGGGACATACGGAACTGGCACTTTTGAAGACGGAGGAAGATAATGATTTGGTTTCCGACCTAAATGAGATTCAAAAAGCAGCCAAACGTTCGGCTGATATCACAAAGCAGCTGCTGGCTTTTGCCAGAAAAGAGATCATCTCTCCCAAACAGATTGATTTGAACGATACCGTGGAGAGCATGCTTAATATGCTACGCCGGCTCATCGGAGAAGACATCGACCTGGTGTGGCGCCCGGCTGCTCATCTGTGGCCGGTGAAAATGGACCCGACCCAGATCGACCAGATACTTGCTAACCTCTGTGTCAACGCCAGGGATGCCATTTCCGGAGTGGGAAAACTCACCATTGAAACTGGAAAGCAAACATTTGATGAGGCATACTGCAACGAACATCCAGGCTTTATCCCCGGTGATTTTGTGCTGCTGGCGGTCAGTGATAATGGCAGCGGCATGGATAAAGAGACCCTTGACAATCTGTTTGAACCCTTTTTTACCACCAAAGAAGTGGGCAAAGGCACCGGTGTTCCACTTTCAAGATTTATCTGCCCCGGTTAGTTGCCGATGAAGAAACTGACAAGACCGTTCCTGAGAAAAAAGCAGCGGCCGGTGGCATTGAAACCATTCTGCTGGTTGAAGATGAAGCCACCATTCTGAGGATGACCCGGATGATGCTGGAACGAAAGGGGTATTCGGTTTTACCGGCTGCCACACCTGGTGAGGCGATTGACCTGGCCAAAACCCATGCAGATAAAATTCATCTACTCATGTCAGACGTGGTCATGCCGGAAATGAACGGCCGGGACCTTGCTGGACAAATCACCAAGCTTTACCCCGGCATCCGGCTTTTGTTCATGTCCGGATATACAGCCGAGGTCATTGCCCATCAGGGAGTGCTGGATGACGGGGTGGCATTCATTCAAAAGCCTTTTTCAATGGCGGACATGACGGAGAAGGTTCGGGAGGTTTTGGATATGGCCTTGGATAAAAATCAAGGTTAATTATCTGATGACAGAATATACACGAATCTAAAAACTTTATAATACCAATCCAAAGCCTGACTTGGTAATATTTCGAGGTAGAAGCCACTAATGCAAGCTAACATGTTGAAGAAATTTTTTTTTATAGCATTATGTTTGTCAATTTGTTTTTATCCAGCAAGCTCATTCTCCAACACAAATTTAATCAAAATTGGAGTGTTGGCGAAACGCAGTAAAGACAATTGTTTAAAACAATGGTCTCCGACCGCTGAGTATCTGTCTACAGTAATTCAAGACTATTCATTCAAAATTATCCCCATTGATTTTAAAAATATTAACCAAAAAATACAAAATGGAGATGTAGATTTTATTCTTGTGAATTCGGCTATTTATGTTGAGTTAGAAGTAATGTATGATGTTAGCAGGATAGCTACGTTAAAAAACAAAAGACTAAATGGGACTTATACAACATTTGGCGGCGTTGTGTTTTGTTTAAAACAAAGATCTGATATTCGAACATATAGAGACCTGAAAAAGAAGCATTTTGCAGCGGTGAGCGAAAATTCATTCGGTGGATGGCTTATGGCATGGCGCGAATTAAAAGAAGCCGGAATCGATCCTTACAAAGACTTTTCAAAATTATCTTTTGCAGGTACCCATGATGAGGTTGTCAATTCAGTCCTAAATAAAGAAACAGATGCAGGAACTGTCCGAACCGATACATTGGAGAGAATGCAGTTAGAAGGCAAAATAAATTTGGAGGATTTTTTTATCATTCATGAACATGGCGGAGGTAAGGTCCATTTGCCATTCCTGCATTCCACAAGAGAATATCCAGAGTGGCCAATGGCAAAGGTTAATCAGACCTCTGATGAACTTGCTGAAATAGTTGCGCATCGGTTAATTGAGATGCAACCGGATTCGAAAGCTGCCATCGCAGCGTCATGTTCTGGATGGACCATTCCCAAAAATTATCAATCTGTTCATGAGTGTCTAAGAGTTTTAAACGTTCCACCCTATAAAGATTATGGGAAATTTACATCCAAACAGGTTTTTTTCAAATACTGGTATATCAACATTGCCATAGTTTTTGTGTTTGCGGTTATGGGAATAGCCACATTCATTTTTGCTCGCCTGAACAAAAGGAATCGAACCACTGCTGAATTATTACAATCAGCAAAAGCCGAGACAGAACAGGCCCATACAGACACACAGAAAATGCTGAAGGAGATGCCGTTTGGTGTGATCCTTGTTGGTAGGGATAGAGTCATCCGTAGCGCTAATAAATCAGCCCTTCAAATGATGGGGCTTGACAAAGAAGAGGATTTGATCGGGCGGATCTGCCACAACAACATTTGCCCTGCAGAACGAAACAGCTGCCCGGTTATGGATCTCGGCCAGTCAGTCGATTCATCAGAAAGGGTTGTCCTTGATAAAGACCATGAGAAAATTCCAGTAATGAAAAGTGTTATTCAAATCAATTTGAATAATGAAGATGTTCTTCTTGAAACATTTGCAGATATTTCACAAATAAAAAAGATAGAAAGAGCACTGATCCGCAGCGAGAAAAAATTGAATACCGTTATGGAAACAAGTGCAGAGCCAATGGTGGTTTATGACAAACATGGGAAAGCAGAATATATTAATCCAGCCTTTGAGCGGGTTTTTGGATGGAAACTTGAAGATTTTTTGGAAAAAACAATAGATTTTGTTCCTGAAGAAGCTGTTGAAGGAACCAGGGCAGCCATTGAGAAAATCTTGAAAGGTCAGATCTGTTACGGAGAGGAAACGGTAAGAAATACCAAAGAGGGAAAGAAAAAAGATATCCGAATTACCGCTGCTCCCATAATGGATGAGACAAAGACTTACAGCGGAATGGTCGTCAATCTGCAGGATATCAGTGAACTGGTCGCATCCCGCAGGGCATCCGAAGATGCCAACCAGGCTAAAAGCTCGTTTCTTGCCAACATGAGTCACGAGATCCGCACTCCTATGAATGCCATTATTGGCATGTCCCACCTCTGCCTGGGAACAAAGCTGGATCCACAGCAGCGTAATTACATTCAGATGGTTCATCGGTCTGCCGAGTTATTGATGGGTATTATCAACGACATTCTTGATTTTTCAAAAATCGAAGCCGGCAAAATGGAGTTGGAATCCATCCCATTCAGTTTTGAAGAAGTCTTAAATAACTTAAGTAACATGGTTTCCATCAATGCCCAGGAAAAAGGACTTGAAATTTTATTTGATATTGTACCAGAAACACCAGTCCAGCTTATCGGTGATCCCTTAAGACTGGGACAGATACTGCTCAACCTTACGGGTAATGCTTTAAAATTTACTGAATCCGGTGAAATCGTTGTGAAAATTCGATCAATTAAAACGAATGAGGATTTTGCAGAACTGGAGGTGATGGTAAGGGACACGGGAATCGGCATGACCCCTGATCAGCAGTCAAGGCTGTTTCAATCCTTCAGCCAGGCAGACAGCAGTACCACAAGAAAATTCGGCGGAACCGGTTTAGGACTGACCATTTCCAAACATCTGGTTGAGTTAATGAAAGGCCGGATCTGGGTTGAAAGTGAACCTGGCAAAGGAAGCTCTTTTTATTTCACCGTTGTTATGGGCAGGGATACCAGAAAAGAAGAGAAAGCGGAATCAATTTTTCCAGTGAATCTTAAGAAGCTTAAAGTTCTTGTGGTGGATGATGTGGCCAGCGCGAGACTTATGTTTGCTGAGACCTTGGGTTCGTTTTCATTCAGGGTGACGTGTGTTGAATCTGGTGAAAAGGCTCTGGAGGCGATAAAAAATGCTCCGAAGAATGATCCTTTCCGCCTGGTGCTGATGGACCATATGATGCCCGGAATGAATGGAATCGAGGCATCCCATCATATTAAAAAACTCCCTGAAAGGGACCATATCCCCACCATCATTATGGTGACGGCCCTGACCAGAGATGAAGTGATGGGAGAAGCTAAGCAGGCTGAACTGGATGGTTTTTTAACAAAACCTATCACCCCTTCTGACTTGCTGGATGCCATCATGAACACGCTCAGTGGCAAAGGGGGAATCAGAATTATAGAGGATACTTCTGATCGCTGGCAGGTTAACCCCCTGGAAACCATAAAAGATGCAAAAGTACTCCTTGTTGAGGACAACACCATCAATCAGCTTTTGGCAGAGGACCTTCTCACCAGGGCAGGACTTCAGGTGACCATTGCAGATAATGGGAAAAAGGCGGTTGAACTGGCCGAAAAAGCGAGGTTTGACATCATACTGATGGATATTCAGATGCCTGAAATGGATGGTTTTGAAGCCACTCGAAC
Source organism: Desulfobacteraceae bacterium (assembly GCA_020201255.1). Taxonomy (GTDB): domain Bacteria; phylum Desulfobacterota; class Desulfobacteria; order Desulfobacterales; family Desulfobacteraceae; genus Desulfotignum. Next base: position 2,936 of record JAIVHE010000352.1, on the reverse strand, counting down.
CATTCTGGAAAAACAGTCTGAAAATCAACCGCCCATCATTGCCATGACAGCTAATGCCATGGCTGGGGACCGCGAACGCTGTCTTGAAGCCGGAATGGTTGACCATGTTGCCAAACCCATTGAACCCAATGTTTTGTTTGATACCCTTGTCAAATGGATACCGGCTGTTAAAAACAAGCCGCCAATGGTTAAAGCAGAAAAAGACATGGATAAAAAAGGTTCCCTGCCTTCTGATCTGGCCGGTGTCGATATAGAAGCAGGAATCGCAAGAACGAATGGCAACCCAGATCTTTATATAACTCTTTTAAAACATTTTGTTAAAGATCACAGCAACGACAATCAGGTCATAGCCCAGGCAGTTGTTCACAATGACTTTGTCCTGGCACAAAGGATGGCCCATACACTTAAGGGCGTTGCAGGGGGAATCGGTGCCCAGGCATTGTATGACAGTTCGCAGAAAGTTGAAACTGCATTAAAGGAGAATCAGATCAGCCAGTTTGAATCCCTCATGGAACATCTTGTCAGGGATTTGACTCAAGTTGTTGAAGATCTGAAAAAAAAGATCATGACACCGTATTTGGCTGATACAGAAGAAACCAGCACAGAGCCCATTAATATGGAAAGATTAAATGCACTTCTGGACGACTTCCAAAGGTTGGCCGGAGAGATGGATCCTGACCTGGACAGCAAAGCAGAAGAGATAAACCAGCTGCTTCATTTACATTACAGCCCCCATAAAGGGCTGAGCGCTGAAATGTTAGACCACGCTGAAAATATGGATTTTGAAGAAGCACTTGAGACGATGGAAACACTTAGAAAGGCACTTGATAGTTAAGGACTATCTCAGTCTGTTGGCCAAACAAGATTATTTCAAATAAAAAATGGATTTTAAAAGAATGGATAACAAAAACCGCATTCTGATCGTGGATGATGAACGACAGAACATTAAAGTGCTGACTGAACTTTTACGTGGAGATTATAAAATCATGGCAGCCAAAAACGGGGAACAGGCCCTGAATGCTGTCAAAGGGGACAATCCACCGGACCTGATCCTGCTGGATATCATGATGCCTGGTATTGATGGCTATGAGGTATGCAGAAAAATCAAGTCTGACTGCCACTGCATGCATATTCCAGTCATATTTGTGTCAGCACTTGATGCATCCGATGATGAGTCACTTGGCTTTGAACTTGGGGCGGTTGATTATATCACAAAGCCATTCAAACCGGTTATCGTCAAGGCATGCTGAAGGAGATGACTGCCTGCTCAGAGTGGCAAAAGCAATAGCAGGTTGTATGAGAAGAGCATCTGATTTTGCCGCCCGGTATGGTGGAGAAGAATTTGCTGTAATCCTGCCGAAAATAAATAGAGATGAAGCGATAAACATGGCTGAAAAGATACGGCTTAAAGTGGCTGAATTGAATATCAGCCATGCTGCCTCAAAAGTTGCGAATCACGTCAGCATCAGTTTGGGCATAACAACTGTTTCTGTTCAACAGGGAATTTCACCTGTTGATCTCATCAAAGCAGCAGATGCCGCTCTCTATAAAGCAAAAGAAAACGGTCGGAATCAGGTTGTTTCCTTAAGAAAATAGCAACGTAACCAAAAAAGAAAAAAATGAACAAAATGTCCTGTATCCTAATTGTAGATGATGCACGGTTCAATACAACCGGATAAGTTTTCTGAGTCTGAAATAATTTATGATACTAATAGTATTCAAAACCTGCTATGGTCGGTTTTTTAGGGATGATATTTGCAACTTTTTTGAATTTTGGAAACAACCAAAAAACGACCATTAAATTCCAAATTTTTTGGTTTTGTGGTCAGATAACATTAAAATTTTCAAAATGACCGGAACCACACAATAGCTTGTTGGTTGTGAAAGAGAAATCACATGAACAAAGATGTCTTCATTTACCGAATTGACAGCACCGATACCATAGTCAGCATCAGCGACAATTGGCGTACCTTTGCGGATGCTAACGCTTGGGGCAGTTCCCTGCGGCCGGAAGATGTAGTGGGACACACGCTGTGGGACTTCATTCAAGACCTTGAGACACAGCACTTATATCAAGAGGTGTTGAGACGAGCGAGAGGCGGCATGCCTTCACGGCCAATCCCCTTCCGGTGTGATTCTCCCAGTGAACGAAGATACCTTGAGCTCCTTATTGAGGCCCTACCAAATGGACAGATCGAAATCACAAGCAAGATTTCCCGCACGGAGCCACGGAGCCCCATCAGTCTGCTTAATGCAGACACACCGAGATCATCGGATTTCGTCACGGTATGCAGCATGTGCAAGAAGATGAAAGTCTCACCGGGACAATGGGCCGAGATTGAAGAGGCCTTAGTCCATCTCAGGCTCTTCGAGGCCGATAAAATGCCACAATTGACTCACGGGCTGTGTCATACATGTTATCAAGTAGCAATGGGAGAGCTGGATGATTTCGGAACTCCCAATAAAGACATCGACAGCGACAAGGAATAGTGCGCCGCTTCGCCCTACGCCATTCCTTTCGCGTTATGCCTGACGGTTGCTGATTTTTTCTACTCAAGGATAAATTATCCGATACCAGAAATTTTCCAGGACCTTTTTATAATGGATACCATTAGAATGCAAAACCTGGTATGGTCGATTTGTCCTCAGCTGAGGTTTGCAATATGTTGAATTGTTTGCAGGACTATTGGAAAACGTTGTTAATTCTGAAATCAGGAAAGCGCCTTGAAAAAAATATTCCTACTGATCAGTTTATTTATCCTCAATGGTTGCATGGGTATGCCAGATTCTGTCCAGCCGGTTACCGGGTTTGAGCTGGAAAGATATCTTGGCAAATGGTACGAAGTAGCGCGATTAGATCATTCATTTGAAAAAGGATTGAGCCAGGTTACAGCGGAATACAGCTTGAGAGAAGACGGTGGTGTTTTGGTTCTTAA
>JAIVHE010000600.1 GCA_020201255.1 Desulfobacteraceae bacterium | reverse complement strand
GAATTCAATGCCCAGATCAGCTATGGCGAGGATGTGATTTCCCGGATCATGTATGCCGAAAAAGGGGACGGCCTGGCAACCCTGCACAAAAAAGTGGTGGAGACCATCAACACCATCATCAACAGTATTGTCAAAAAGGCCGGAATCCAAAAGCATGAAATATCCACCATTACCCTGGCCGGCAATTCCACCATGACCCAGCTGCTGCTGGAGATCAACCCCAGTTATATCAGAAGAGATCCCTATGTGCCGGCTGCTATTCTCTATCCCCCGTTCCATGCCGCAGAGATCGGCCTGGATCTGACAGACCATGCCACAGCCCTGGTGTATCCCGGGGTATCCTCCTATGTGGGGGGAGATATCATATCCGGGATCATGGCATCAGGCATGTACCGGTCTCCTGAACTGACCCTGTATATGGATATCGGCACCAATGCGGAGATTGCCATCGGGCACCAGGAATGGATCATGTGCACGGCGGCATCTGCCGGCCCGGCCTTTGAAGGAGGCGGGGTGAAGTTCGGTATGCGGGCAGCCAAAGGCGCCATCGAGGATGTGTCCATCAACCCTGCCACCTATGAACCCATGATCATTACCGTGGGCAGTAAAAAGGCCAGAGGGATCTGCGGATCCGGGCTCATCACCCTGGCGGCCCGGATGCTGGAAACCGGGATCATCGATTCCAGGGGCAAATTCAATCAGGACCTTGACACCCCCAGAGTCCGCCGGACCGATGACATCTGGGAGTATGTCCTGGTGTATGAAAAAGACACCCAGATCGACCGGGACATCACCATTACCGAACCGGATCTGGACAACCTGATCCGTGCCAAAGGGGCCATGTATTCCGCAGCCCTGACCCTGCTGGATGAGATCGGACTCAAGGTGGGGGATATTGAACGGATCATCCTGGCCGGCGGGTTCGGTTCCTATGTGGACCTGGCATCGGCCATCACCATCGGCCTGCTGCCGGAGATCGAACCGGAAAAGGTCACCTACCTGGGCAACGGGTCCCTGCTGGGATGCCGCATCAACTGCCTGACCAATTCCCTGCGCCAGGATGTGACCCGGGTGGTGAACATGATGACCAATTTTGAGCTGGCCTCCACCCCGTCCTACATGGACCATTACATGGGGGCATTGTTTTTGCCCCACACCGAACTCAACTATTTCCCCAAAGTCAAGGCACGGCTGGAAGGACTGCGCAAATGAGCGGGGCCAAAGTCAAGGCACGGCTGGAAGGACTGCGCAAATGAGCGGGGCCGGAAACATGGACAATTCCGGGCTACAGAGCAGTTCGGGACCACAGCGCAGTTCAGAAGATACGGGTGATGCAGGACAGACAGGCGGTTCAGGATACATCAGAGGGGCGGGATATGTACGCACCATAAGAATGCCCCCCCCGGCCCTGGGCAATAACACGGCCGATGCCCAGCGCCTGGAGCAGGCTTTGAAAAAAGAACTGGACACCGGGTATGTGCATATTCCCTGGCACCTGGTGTCGGATCTCACCGCCCGGCTGCGGGCCTGGAACTGGCAGGCAAAGGTGGTGCTGTTCAGGGACCGCCGGTCCTTTGTGGTGGTGGATCTGCTGGACCCGGCAGATGCCGCCCCGGTGCTGGGCGCGGCCCTGGATATCGGCACCACCCGTATGGTGATATCCCTGGTGGATCTGGAAACCGGTAAAACGCTTGCCGAAACCGGGTTTGACAATCCCCAGGCAGATATCGGACCGGATGTGCTCACCCGGATTCACCATGCCCGGATCCCGGCGGGTCGGGCTGAACTCCAGGATCTGGCTGTGACAGCGGTCAACCGGCACCTGGCGCAATTGTGTAAAGAAAACAAGACCGCCCCGGAGCGGGTATTTCTGCTGGCCGGGGCAGGCAACACCGCCATGACCCATCTGTTTGCCGGTTTGCCCGCATTCGGCATCATCCAGGAACCCTATATCCCCTGTAGCAATATTCCCGATACCCTGGCAGCGAAACGGCTCGGGCTGGCCATGCATCCAAAAGGGCAGGCGTTCCTGTTTCCCAATATCGGGTCCTATTTCGGCGGGGACCTGCTGGCAGGGATTCTGGCGGCAGCACCAACGCGGAAATTGTCCTGGGCAGCAGAGACTGGCTCATGGCATGTGCCGGGGCTGCCGGCCCGGCCCTGGAGAGCGGGGTCAGTCAGATAGGCATGACCGCAAAGCCCGGGGTGATCGACCGGGTTGCAGTGGATCCGTCTACCAGGAAACTGATGATCCACACCATTGATGACCGCCCGCCTGTGGGCATCTGCGGATCCGGCATGATCGATCTGGCAGCGGCCCTGTTTCTCACCGGCCGTATCGATATCACTGGAAAGTTCGTGCCCGAAGCCTGTGAAGGACGACTGAAGGACCAGGACGGGATTTTGGCTTTCGTGCTGGTGGATGCGGCGGATTCCGGCACAAAAGATCCCATCTGCCTGTCCCAGGTGGACCTGAATTCCCTGACCAGTGCCAAGGCTGCCATGTACACCATCCTGGAGGTGATCGTAGCCCAGACTGCAGGGCTTTTGTTTGAAGATCTGGAAACATTTTACGTGGCCGGCACCTTCGGATCATTCATCAATCCGACATCCGCCATATCCATCGGCATGCTGCCTGATATCCCGGTAAATCGGTTCCAGGTGCTGGGCAACACCTCCCTGAAAGGGGCACAGCTTCTGCTGACTGATCCGGATGCCTTTGACCGGGTCATGGCGGTGAGAGACACCATCACCTATATCGAACTGAACGTGAACCAGTCGTTCATGACCCTGTTTTCCGGGGCCAAGTTCTATCCCCATACCGACCGGTCGCGGTTTCCGTCGGTGCAGGTCTGAAATATTCCCGCCGGAGGCGTTCTACTATTGATCCGCCCCCTGTGGTGTCCTGCTGCCGGCCTGAGAACACGGTTCTGACAGTCCGGCAGCAGAACACCGCAGGGGGCTCGACGCTGAGCAGTCACCCACCGGGAGCCGCCTTGAAATGGGTATCACCTGGCTGCTG
>JAIVHE010000351.1 GCA_020201255.1 Desulfobacteraceae bacterium | reverse complement strand
GGATTCCGAAAGGCCGGCAGATGCGGATATTGTGGTGTTCATATTTTTTCAAAGGCGCCGCGACAACCCCGTCCCCTGAAAAGGCTTCCACCAGCAGGTGCCGGGCATCTTCTCCATATTTTTTTACAAGGGCATGCTGCACCGTGCCGGCCCCGCCCATAAGCAAATTTCCCACATACAGGGCACAATGGCTCCACTGGCTGCCGGAAAACAATTTGATCAGCCGGCTCATCTCGGATTTGCCCTCCACCAGAACCACATCCCCCGGACGAATAGTTTTATACAGTTTTTCCAGGTTGTTGTAACCCCGCTGCTCATACCGGTGTTGCCGTCTTTCCAGTCTCTTGAGTATGCGCTTTCTGAGCATGGCAGTGATGGATTTCATAGGCAGTGTTCCTCCGGCTCATTCATCTTTTGTTTTCATGTGTCACCCTCCTTTACCCGGATATATCAACCTGCTTTACCTGTTTTGTCGCACCAGACGGCCATACCTTACACAAAGCGTACACCGCCTGTTACCCCTGCACCGTCTGTGTCATGCCTGGTCCAGAGGAACCAGCAGCATGTTCCCGGCCATTTTTTTCCAGTTTATCCTGCTGATCCATCCAATCTTTAAAAGCGGTGGTCAGTGCCATAACGAATATGGTCAGATATACATGAACCATAAAACCGGCTTTGGTGTTGACAGGATGTCTTTCTATGAACCATGCCTGTTTGGCTTCCCTGAATAAAGCATTTTCGATTTCACTTCTGGCATCATACCGGTCATATACTTTTATGGGGTCATCCACAGAACCATTTGTAAGAATGACCATGGTATTAGAATCCGGGTTGTTTGCCTTATACGGGTCATGCCAGACCACAACCGCGTTAATTGGATGGACTTCAATAGTGGTAAACCGCTATGTGATCGGCGGGAAAGGAAGGACCGGGGGGACAGAAATTGAAAACAGGGACCTGGTATTGTACGGCGAAGGAGACTGCCTGACAGTGTCTGCATCAGATGAACCGGTACGTTTTCTATTGCTGTCCGGTCGGCCCCTGAACGAACCTGTGGCATGGAAAGGTCCCATTGTCATGAATACCCGTGAGGAGTTAAAAACCGCTTTTCAGGAATACCGGGAAAACAGATTTATCCAGCCAGTTCAATAATTGTCGGCGGATTTTCATCAGGGGAGATTGGTGTTGGAATGGGTATGGCTGATTCATCAGCATCACTGGTTTCAGATGTTTCACTGTCAGAGGATGTTGATACCTCCTCTGATTCCGAATCTGAATCTTGTGTCAACGGTTCAGAAATGGCTGTAAAAATGATGGAATTGGACAAATCATCCAGAAAAGATTCCAGAAAATTTCCATTGGTGTTTCCGGAAAATACGTCGATGATGCTGTTTGTAAAATTCAGTGTGCCAAGGGCGCCGAATTCAGACAGAACCTCAAGGTCAAGAATACTTTCAAAGTCGATGTCCGATATTTCCCTGAATGACAGATCTGAAAATGTGTTGTTGTCAGAGTTGGATGTGGTGCCGGAGTCAAACAATCCGCCAGGAATAAAGTTTTGGAAAATCGTGGCAAATAACGTCAGGTCATCTTGTGACAATGAATTGAAAAGGGTTCTGAGTTGGGAAATGTCTTCATCCACAAAAGTCTGCAGGTTCTGCCTGGCTTCAACATCCTGATCCAGTTCCAGAGACTGACGGGCCAGGATGCTGATTGAGCGGGCAATGTCTGTAAGTTCCTGGGCTTGTTCCCGGAACAGTTGATTGACCAGATCATTTTCCAACGGAACAGGCAATGGTTGCTGTAACGCATTGGAAGTCACCTGCTGCGTTCTTTCCGATAACTGGACCTGCTGGACAGAACGAAACTGCAGTCGAATATCCTGTGGTGGCGTATGGTTTATCGTATGTATCGGAGTCATGTGTCATCCTCCTGTTATAAACTGTAGTCGACTATGAGCCCCATCTGGCTGTGAATCTTTTTTACAAGGGTATTCAAACTTCCATTGGTTATGGGGCGGGTAAAACTTTTGTTGATATTTTTGTTTTTGTCCATGGTAATCACATCCAGGTAGATGGCATTTTCACTGCCATGAACGCAAAGCCTCAAAGAAGAATTTTTGTCTTCCAGGGTCTGGTGTGTATCATTAGCCAGTCTGGTCAGTGCATAAAATTTGCCGCCCGCCCGCCTGTTGAGAGGCCTTCTGCGAATTTTCCGTTGCCTGTTATTGGCATCTGTCCGGTTCCAGGAGGGCAATCGCGCATATTGAAATATTTCAGGTACATTCTCCATTGAAACCCCTTTCGCAAGCACCATTTTCTGTCTTGCTTCAACAGTTTTGTCGACAAACTGTTATAAACCTTACATGCGGCTTTTTATGTATGTTGTAACAAACATAATTATTATTCAATTTAGAGTTTTGTCAACCCTAAAAAGTTTTTTCAAACAAATGCCATAGTAGCGTTGCACGCTATGGAGAGCCCCTGGTGGTGTCCTGTGAACGGACCGTCAGAGCCCGTAAGGGAGCCTGGTAAAATATGCCGGGATGCCGTGTTTGAAGACCAGGATCTGGATGAACGAAAAATTCATGACAGCTTTGATCATAACGGCAGATGGAAAACCGGTCCGGCACAATGGGCGTCCAACCCGGAACGTCTGCTTGAACAAAAAGCGTTTTTGGATATCATCGGAAAATGTCTTCAAGAACTGCCGGAACGGCCTGCCCAGGCCCTGACCATGCGGGAACTGGAAGGAGAAAGCACCCAGACCATCTGTAAGGTTCTGAATGTCACTGCGACAAACTGCTGGATGATCCTTCACAGGGCCCGGTTTCTCATGCGAAAATGCATTGAAACCAAATGGCTGAAATAACGGACGGAGTACAACCATGATAAACCACTGGACATTCAGGTGCAAAGCAGTTTCGGAGTTGATCCCTTATTGTGAGATTGTGACTGGAGTGCCCTGTGGTTATGTGATCTGCGGTGCTTCCGGCGATCTTACCCATCGGAAGTTGATACCGGCTGTTTTTTCTCTGTTCAGGGCAAAAAAGATCCCCGAACAGTTTTTTGTCGTCGGCTTTGCCCGTTCCGTAATGGCCGATAGTGATTTCAGGCAAAGGGTAATCGATTCGCTTCAGCAGGCATATGGAGAGATAGCTAAAACAGAAATCGAAAATTTTGTCATGCGGTGCTTTTATGTGGTCGGTAGTTATGATCAGGATGACGGTTATCGCAAATTGAATGAAAAATTAGAAGAGCTCGGAAGAAGGTTCGGCACTGAGGGCAATCTTGTTTTTCACATTGCGACCCCACCTTCGCTCTATGCAACAATCGTTTCATTTTTGGGGAAAAACGGAGTGGTAAAGAGGCACCAGAACGAAAAAGCTTTTCACCGGGTGATCGTAGAAAAACCCTTTGGTCAAGATCTTAAGAGTGCTGTTAATCTGAACAAAGACCTGCTGAAATATCTTGCCGATGAGCAGATTTATCGGATCGATCATTACCTCGGCAAAGAGACCGTGCAGAATATCCTCATGTTCAGATTTGCCAATCAGATCTTCGAACCTGCCTGGAATCGCCATTATATCGACCATGTGCAGATCACCGTTGCCGAGCAACTTGGTGTGGAACACCGGGCTGGATATTTTGAGCAGGCAGGCCTGTTGCGGGATATGTTTCAGAACCACATGCTGCAGTTAGCCGCCTTAGTGGGTATGGAACCGCCGGTGGATGCTTCGGCGGAAAGCGTGCGGGATGAAAAAGTTAAATTCATGAAATCAATACGGTCGTTTGATTTGGAACACTTGGAAACACAGCTGATCAGGGGGCAATATAGTGGAGGTGAAGCCTCCGGTAAAAACCTTACAGCCTACAGGGAAGAAGAGGGCGTTGCGGCAACATCATGCATCGAGACTTATTTTGCCATGAAGCTTTTCGTGGATAACTGGCGCTGGAAAGATGTGCCATTCTATCTGCAGGCCGGAAAAAGGCTGAAGCAAAAACTGTCCCGGATTGCTGTGATATTCAAAAAAGTTCCTCACAGTATGTTTGCCCGAAATTTGAAAGACTTGGACCCTTCTCCGAATGTACTCTTCTTTGAAATACAACCACGGCAGAGAACATCTCTTCACTTTCAGGCAAAGGTGCCGGGAGCGAAAATGTGCCTGGCGCCACTCAAGATGGAACTGGATTACCGGGATGTGTTCGGTACGAAAATGGATGAGGATTATTCCACTCTTATCCTGGACTGTATGCTTGGCGACCAGACGCTATACTGGCGAAGAGACGGTGTGGAAACGTCCTGGAAGCTGTTGACCCCGGTTCTGAAAAAATGGGAGGCGGAAAGCCAAGAAGAGAAAGAGAGAATGCTGGAGAGATATGCGGGAGGAAGTTGGGGGCCGGCGGCAGGTAACCGGTTCATTGAAAAGGACGGTAGGCATTGGATTGTACCATAAACAGGATTGTTCAGAGGAGAGGATGAAAAATAACAACTTCCGGCGAGTTCGGAAATGGAGGAAAATATGTCACAAGCAGATATCGGACTGATCGGCCTTGCCGTCATGGGACAAAACCTGGTGTTGAATATGAACGACCACCATTTCAGGGTGGCCGTGTTTAACAGAACAACCGCAAAAACCGATGAGTTCATCGCTGGTCCTGCCAAGGGGACGAACATCATTCCCACCCATTCCATTACCGAGCTGATCGACTGTTTGAAAAAACCACGTCGTGTCATGCTGATGGTCAAAGCCGGGTCGGTGGTCGACGCTTTTATCGATCAAATGATTCCTCATCTTACGCGTGGCGACATTATCATTGACGGCGGCAATTCCCTCTATACAGACACAAGTCGCCGCACCCGAGACCTTGCCAAAAAGGAGATTTTGTTCGTCGGTACCGGCATCTCCGGCGGTGAAGACGGTGCACGTAAAGGACCCTCGATCATGCCGGGCGGCAATCCTGATGCATGGCCGTATGTAAAGGATATTTTTCAGACCATTGCCGCCCGGGTCGATGAGGCCCCCTGCTGTGACTGGGTTGGCGAAGAAGGGGCAGGGCATTACGTCAAAATGGTGCACAACGGCATTGAATATGGCGACATGCAGCTTATCTGTGAGGCGTATGATTTCCTGCGCCGGGGTCTCGGTATGGATACGGATGCGATCCAGTCCGTGTTTGGCGAATGGAACAAGGGGGTGCTTGATTCGTATCTCATGGAGGTATCCCGCTAACCCTTATCGGCGAGGCCGTGTTCGCCCGCTGTTTGTCGGCAATGAAGGGGGAACGAGTCAGGGCCTCTGAATTACTTGATGGCCCTGCATCCACTTTTGATGGAAACGTAACCGAGTTCGTGGGGTATGTGCGTGATGCCCTTTATGCCTCGAAAATTATCTCCTACGCCCAGGGCTACATGCTCATGCGGCACGCCGCAAAAGAATACGGATGGAAACTTAACTACGGCGGTATTGCCCTCATGTGGCGTGGCGGTTGTATTATCCGCAGCGCCTTTCTCGGCAATATCAAGCAGGCCTTTGATAAGAATCCGGCCTTGGAAAACCTACTCCTTGACGACTTTTTCCGCGCTGCCATCCATCAGGCCCAGGTTGGCTGGCGTCGGGTGGCAGCCAAGGCGGCCGAAATCGGCATCCCAATGCCGGCCATTGCAGCCGGCCTTGCGTATTATGACGGCTATCGAAGTGACCGACTTCCCGCCAACCTGTTGCAGGCGCAGCGTGATTACTTCGGCGCTCATACCTATGAGCGCATTGACAAGCCGCGTGGCGAATTTTTTCATACCGACTGGACGGGCCATGGCGGCAAGGTATCGTCGAATACCTATAATGTTTGAAGGACAATGGGGAGTTATGTCCACTATAGAGGTAACCATGAAAAATATTCTTACAGCAGACATCGGTGGTACCAATAGCCGCTTCGCCCATTTTCAAATTGATCGGAAAGGCTCACTTGTTCTGATGGAGACGAAATGGCTGGCAACTTCAGATGCCGACTCTTTTCCACAGCTTCTTGAACTGCTCCGGTCAAGTGATGCGGCCTTTTCGGCTGATGCGGCCTTTTCGGCTGATGAGGCCGACATTGCGATCATCGCCGTAGCCGGACCGGTGAAACATGAGGTGTACTCTGCTCCGCCTTATATCTCCTGGGATATCGACCTCACCAGCAGCGAGAGCAAAAAAGTGTTTCGGCAGGCATATCTGATTAATGATTTTGTGGCCCAGGCCTATGCCTGTCCGTCTCCAGTGGGAGAGTCAGCCCGCGTGATCTGTAGCGGAGAGGCAGAGGCGGATGGGACCATTGGTGTCATTGGCGCTGGTACCGCTCTTGGCAAGGCCATTCTTGTCCCGACTTCCGGCCATGGGTTTCTGGCGCTGCCCTCCGAAGGCGGGCATGCCTATTTCCCTTTTATATCGCCACGGGAGTTGGCTTTTCAGGAGTTCTACCAAGAAAAGAGCGGTCAAAAACACATCACCGGCAATCTGGTGGTTTCCGGTCGTGGCCTCCGGTATATTCACTGGTTTCTTTCCGGCGAGGAGTTGGAACCGCAGGAAGTTGCCGCCCGGTTTACCCCTGGGTCCGAAACCTTGGCATGGGCCGCAAAATTCTATGGCCGTATTTGCCGGGATTATGCGCTTGAGGTGCTGGCTCTCGGCGGGCTGTACATCGCCGGCGGAGTAGCTGCCGGAAATCCTGAGATTCTCAGCCATGCAAATTTTCATAACGAATTTCTCGATTCATCGACCATGGGGTCTCTCTTGGCGAAAATCCCTGTTTTTCTCATCGATAACCAGGACAGTGGTCTCTGGGGCGCTGCTTTTTATGGCCGACAAACTTTACAGAAAGGATAAAGCGTTATGTCAGGGGACAAAGTTGACATGCGACCCAAAGTGAATATTTATCCCGGCCCGGACGAACTGTCAGTCGCTCTGGCTGTTCATGTGGCACATCTGTCGGCAATAGCCTGTGCAGATCATGGCCAGTTCCGTATCGCTCTTTCAGGGGGATCGCTCATGGAGATTATTTCCACTGCGCTCTGTTCAAATCCCGTGCGTGACGACATCGCCTGGTCGAGCTGGTATGTCTTCTGGGCAGATGAACGGTGGGTTCCGTGGAGCAGTCCTGAATCCAATTTCGGGCATGCGCAGCATCGCTTTTTCAATCGAGTCAGTATTCCGCCTGATCAAATTCATGCCACAGATAATTCGATCAATCCTTCAGCAACGGCCCAAACCTATGAATCCGTTCTGGCAAAGGTCTTTCAGCCACAGGAAGGTCAAACTCCGCGGTTCGATTTGATCCTGCTTGGTGTTGGAGAAGATGGTCACACTGCTTCTCTGTTTCCGGGTCATCCGGGTTTGGATGAAAGCCGCCGCTGGGTGGCCCCTGTTTTGAACGCCCCCAAACCTCCTCCTATACGTATTACGATGACGTTGCCTTTGATCAACAATGCCCGCAATGTCGTGTTCGTAGCGGTTGGACCGGGCAAAGCGGACATATTGTCGAAAGTGTTCAATCCAAAGATGCAACAACCGGAACTCCCGGCCCATCGGGTGAACCCATCTGACGGTGAGTTGCGGTGGTTTATCGACCGGGCGGCAGCGGCAGAGGCAGTCTTTTCATCCACCATGGTGCAATGAACCCGGGCCTATCATGGTGGTTCAGGACGATAGCAAGCATAGCCCGGCAGTCAAATATTGCAATATTGCAAAAATGCAACGTAGATCAAGTTTAATCAAGGGATGCGCACGATGAAAAAAAATGCCGAGCACCAAAGACTTCAAGATCATCTGGACCGTAAAGCCAATTGGAAAAAATGGGGTCCGTACGTAAGCGAGCGCTCCTGGGGCACTGTGCGGGAGGACTACAGCCCCTATGGCAGCGCCTGGGATTATTTTCCGCACGACCACGCCCGCAGTAAGGCCTACCGCTGGGGAGAAGATGGTATTGCCGGTATCTCCGACCGCCACCAATATATCTGTTTTGCCCTGTCGATGTGGAATCACAATGATCCTATTTTAAAAGAACGACTCTTCGGCCTGGCCGGTCCGGAAGGCAACCACGGTGAGGATGTCAAGGAGTATTACTATTATCTTGACGCCACACCGACACACAGCTATTTGAAAATGCTCTATAAATATCCTCAGACAGCGTTTCCATACAAGGATCTGGTGGCAGAAAACTCTCGCCGGGGGTTCAATGATTTTGAGTATGAGTTGATCGACACCGGTGTCTTTGACGACCATCGCTATTTCGATGTCTTTGTGGAATATGCCAAGGCGGATACCGACGATATACTGATCCGGATAACAGCATATAACCGTGGACCAGAGGCGGCTTCTTTGGATATGCTCCCCACAATCTGGTTCCGCAATACCTGGAGTTTTGGCTATGATGCCGGCCCCATGGGCGATGTACCTGGCCGCCCTGTTCTGAAGCAGAGCAACGGCACGAGGGGGGAGGCGACCGTGCACCTTTCCCACCCGGCGGCAGGCGACTATTTCCTCTATGCCGACAAGCCAGGTGAAAATGGCCAACCCCAGTTGCTGTTCACCGACAACGATACCAACACCCAGCGGCTCTCCGGCCGACCCAGCGGGAGCCCCTATGGTAAAGATGCCTTTCATCGCCACGTGATCGACATTGAATCAAATGTCGTCAATCCGGAAAAGAAAGGTACTAAAGCCGCCGCCTGGTATAGCTGTCAAGTTCCCTCCCAAGGATCGTGCACGCTGCGGCTGCGGCTGTCGAACACCGCCTTGGAT
>JAIVHE010000293.1 GCA_020201255.1 Desulfobacteraceae bacterium | reverse complement strand
GGGCATATACTCATCATCAAAAACATATTCCACATTGGTGTACCACCCATCTTTGTAACTGTGGGCATAGATATGACCACAAATTTTTTTATCCTGCTCCGTCAGGTAGGGAAATTTTCTTACATCATCGCACAGCCGTCTCAAGGCAATGGGTCGTCCTTTTGTCCAAACACCCCTGGCATTTCTCTTTTGTTCCCTGGGGCTGATATCGCACTCTCCATTATTATCATAATCAAGGAACCAGACCATGCGCTGATCATGACCTTTTTCCTGTTTATGCACCCGCTTTCCAGGAGTTGATTTTTTATTCAAGGACAACAGCGCATTCAGGGTGTGTTCCCAGACCTTAGTCTCTTGAATGAGCCCGACCAGGCAGGAAGGGTTTTGGCTTTTGCGGGTCCTGGATCCGGGCCTAGACAGACTTTGGATAAGCCCCTCCAGTTCTCCGGCAAACCAGGAATATTGATCCTTTTTTGCCAGTTTATGAAGTTCTTTTATGTTTGCAAGTTCTTTTTTTGCCTCTTTCCTGTCCACCCAGTAATAAGAAAAAAGGGTGAAAAAATTGGCAGCCAGATCTGTGGACCTTCTCCAGGAACCGATCCAGACATAATGGCGAAGAATTCTATCTCCTCCCCTGGAATTGCCTTGCAGATAATCCAAAAGCCCGCCCAGCAAGTCACATATTTTGTCAAACCCGTATTCTCGATTCATTTCCATTGCCAGACACACCCTTGCCCGGGAAAAGCTGTCATCACTGCCATCCTTAATCAGGGCCAGGATATAAAAAATACCCATGAACCGGCTGAAAAAAACGTTTCTTTTTCTCCCTGTTCTTTTATTCAAAAGATCCAGTGCTTTTTCATACAATGGGATGGCTTTTGCATTCTCCCCCTGACAAAACGCCATCCTCCATACTTTTTAAGCCAGATGTCCAGGCGATCCTGTTGCCCGGTGAGCATCCATTTTTCCAGGACTGCGGCCTCAAGGTCTGGTTCACATTTTTCAGATCCCTCCATTACAAGGGATTCCAGATAATCGGCATGGGAATCGTTTTGGCTCCAGCATGCCATGTCCCGGAGATAAGGTCCTTTCAAAAAGCTTGTGTGCATATCCGGTGGTAAGCGTCGGAACCAGTCCGGATCAAAGGGAGAACAGCAGATCCGTTCCCACACCGTGTAAAGCGACTCCCGATCAGAAACACGACTTATGAAATTCTCATAAAGCTCGATGGCCTGGGACACCTTTTCCTGATAAAAGAAAATCCGCATGCCGGCCATCAATTGATCCATGGACAGGGAAGGTTTTTGTGCAAATCCCTCTTGGGTAAGATTCAGTTTTTTTTGGAGGATGCCGGCCATGGCTGTGAATTTTTTCTCTGCAACCAGGTGTCGTGTCAATATTTCAATGTAAGCTCGGTTGACCACAAGGACGCTGCGGCTCTTTCCATTTAGCAAATCATCTCTCAGAAGGTTGTCAAGCGCATTGCGAAGCAGCTTGAACATGGCTCTTTTTGTTCCGGAATCAAAACGTTCACCATTTTCCGTCTTTATGTTGAGGGTCACAAAACAGTCAACTAGCTGGGTCTGAGTCAACTTGGCATAGGCAATGGAAAGAATCTGTAAAATCTTTTTTTCAAGAGATGGCAAGGCATTATATTTTTTCATAACAGTTGGCTTTATCAAGGTCTGTGTACCCCTTTGTGTTATTTTATTCAAGGTCTAAATATCTGTAAAAATTCACAAAAAATCAAGAGAATAATGAACCCAGTGATTTAATACTACGGCATGACCCTGGAAGATGCTGCCCCGGCCATTGCCAAAGCAAATGACTGTTAAAAAAAGACCACCTACCGACGTCTAATCCCCCGCCACTGGAATAGGCGGCGGAGGGTGGCCTCATCTTCAGGTTTTTATTTATCAGGTGGCGTTATTCAACAAAAAATTGTATACATCATTACTGTCGCAGCTGCGCGGCAGGAACTGCCAGGGTCAACCGTCCTTACGGGGTTGCCGATTGGACGGATGACCCGGCCCGTTCGAAACCTATTCTCCATAATTTAAGTCGGTGTGTGAAATGAATGAAACAAAATGGAACATGAAACCAAATAAAGCAAAAGCAATAATGCTTGCGAAGCGCCAACTAAGTGAGTTTGTATGTGACGCAGTCAATTTGGAAGGGATTCATTTAACCTTACCGGAAATTCAGACA
>JAIVHE010000048.1 GCA_020201255.1 Desulfobacteraceae bacterium | reverse complement strand
AGGAGCACAGCCAATGACCATTGAAAAACCGACTCTGTATGCTTTGAGCACGTGCAGCCATTGCAAATCCACCAAAAAACTGCTCAATGACTGCAATGTGGAATATAATTACGTGGAAGTAGATGACCTGGAAGGCGATGAAAGAAAAGCCATTATCGAAGATATCAAGGTATTGAACCCCAGGTGTTCTTTTCCCACCATCAAAATCAATGATATTGTCATTGTAGGATACAAAGAAAAAGAAATCAAAAAAGCACTGGGGATTGAATAATGAAAGTTGAACAACTCTATCAGTCATTGAAAAAATCACAGGAAGCCAAAGGCATCTATTTTAATAAAGACAAGGATCTGGTCTTTGAACTGCTGGAGTCACTGCTTTTGAATAAAGAGCGGTACGGCTACATGGCATGTCCCTGCCGCCTGGCCTGTGCAGACAAAGAACAAGACAAAGACATCATCTGCCCCTGTGTCTACAGAGAACCGGATCTGGAAGAGTTCGGGGCCTGCTACTGCGGCCTGTATGTTTCCCAGGGGGTTCACAACCATGAAACCCAGGTGGAATATGTTCCCGAAAGAAGGCCCCCTGAAAAAATATGTTAAATGTTTTTAAGGAGATACCCATGAATGACGAATGCACCCCTGTGTTAAACACCGGTCTTCGCGGCATTGATGTCGCCAGTTCAAAGATCTGTGATGTCCGGGGCAAAGAAGGCAAGCTGATATACCGCGGATATCGTATTGAGGATCTGGCAGAAAACGCCACCTTTGAGGAGGTCTGCTTTCTTTTGCTCTACGAGCGCCTGCCCGGCAAACAGGAACTGGCGGATTTTGACGTAAGGCTGAAACAGAAACGCCGGCTGCCTGAAAACCTGGTGCCGCTTTTAAAAAGCCTGCCCAAAAAAATGAACCCCATGGACGTACTCCAGATAGCCGCCCCCATGCTGATCCAGACCGATGGAAACGCAGGCAAAGAAAACATGGAACATGTCCTTTACAGTGCAGAAAACCTGATTGCAGGATTATCCACCATCATTGCGGCCTGGGACAGAATCCGCAAGTTCCAGGCACCGGTGATGCCGGACAACACCCTGGGTCATGCCGCCAATTTTCTGTACATGCTCACCAATGAACCACCCAAAGCGGAAGTGGCACAATTTTTTGATGCCGGACTGGTTATGCATGCCGAGCACTCCTTTAACGCGTCCACTTTTACCGCCCGCCAGGTGGCCTCCACCAAAGCCCATATCTATGCCGCCATATCCGCGGCCATCGGCAGCCTGTCAGGACCGCTGCACGGCGGGGCCAATGTACGGGTCATGCAAATGCTCATGGAAATCAAATCCCAAGAAAACATTGCGCCTTATATCGACAACATCCTGGATTCCGGCGGCCTGATCATGGGTCTTGGCCATGCGGTCTATCAGACCGACGACCCCCGGGCACTGATCCTGGCTCCCATGAGCCGACGCATGGGAGAAATTGCCGGGGATACCCGCTGGTACGACCTGTCCCGGGAGCTGGAAATCAAAGCCAAAGAGGCTTTTAAAAAACGCAAGGACAGAGATATTTTCTGCAATGTGGATTTTTATTCCGCTTCCCTGTTTTATGCCATGGGCATTTCCATGGACCTGTTTTCCCCCATATTCGCCCTGTCCCGGGTCAGTGGCTGGTGCGCCCATGTCATTGAAGAACAATTTGCCACGGCTGCTCCCAAGCCATCCCTGTACAGGCCCGGCGCAGCCTATGTGGGAGAGTACTGCGGACCCGATGAATGCCGGTTTGCGAATATTGAAGAGAGGGAGTGATGTTTGAGATATGAATATGAGGTTTGAGGTTTGAGGTTTGAATATGAGGTTTGAGGTTTGAGGTTTGAATATGAGGTTTGAGGTTTGAGGTTTGAGGAATCTTGTTTGAGAAATAATAATTGAGAAGGAAAAATATATGAAAGCCTGGAAATGCACCATATGTAATTATGTTCATAAAGGAGACACACCACCGGAAAAATGCCCGGTATGCGGTGCCGGTAAGAACAAGTTTGTGGAAATTGAAATTCCGGATGAAGCAGATACCCCGGCACCAGCTGCAGCCGAAGACACGGCAAAAGAGTCTGCAGTGGAACAGGATGCCCGGACCATGGGACAGACAGGGCCGGATTCCGGCAGAAAAGATGCTGATTTGGTCCCCAAAACCCTGTACCACAAGATCACCCAACAGATGATCCAGCACCATGCCCACCCCATACTGGTGCATACCCCCAACGGGATTCTGCCGGCAGCCGCCATCCTGTTTGTCATCGCCTGGTTGTTTGACGCATCCCTGCCGGCAAAAGCCGCTGTCATCAATCTGGTCTTTGTGGTCCTGGCCCTGCCCCTGGTATTGTATACAGGTGTTCTGGAATGGAAGGCAAAATACAACCAGGCAGATACCCTGCTGTTCAGGCTCAAAATTCTGTCCGCAGCCATGACCAGTGCAGCCTGTGTCATTTCCATGGTCTGGTACCTGCTGGATCCGCTTGTTTTGTCATCTTCTCTGGCATGGGTGTTTATCTTCATCAACCTGGTCATGCTGGGATCTGCCGGCGTGGCAGGCCACATCGGCGGCAAATTCGTGTTCAAAGACTGATAACTGTAAAATAAGGATCTTCCCATGGCAGACATCATCACTGTAAAACAAGACGGCACCCTCAATATACCGAACAATGTTCAGATCGGCTGTATCCCCGGCGACGGCACAGGTCCCGACATCTGGCACGCCACCCGGCCGGTACTGGAAACCGCCGTTGAAACGGCATATGCCAAAAAACGCAGCATCACTTTTACCGAGCTGCCGGCCGGAGAAAAAAGCTTTGAAGCCACCGGGGAATGGCTGCCGAAAACCACCCTGGAACAGATTAAAATATTGCGGGTGGCCATCAAAGGCCCCATGACCACGCCAGTGGGCAAAGGCATGCGCTCGTTGAACGTGGCCATCCGCCAGGAGCTGGATCTGTTCGCCTGCATCCGACCGGCCCGGTACATCAAAGGGGTGCCCTCCCCGTGCAATAATCCGGCTGCCATTGACATGGTGATTTTCCGGGAAAACACCGAAGACCTGTATGCGGGCATTGAATGGTCCGCCGGCAGTGATGAGGCAAATGAGATCATTGATTTGATCCGGCAAAAAACCGGCAAATCCCTGGTACAGGACACCACCGGCATCGGCATCAAACCCATCAGTGAAGCCAATACCAAACGCCTGGTGCGAAAAGCGATCCAGTATGCCCTGGACCATGACCGCAAAAGCGTGACCCTCATGCACAAAGGCAATATCATGAAATTCACCGAAGGCGCATTTCTCCAATGGGGCCGGGAAGTGGGAACAACCGAATTCAAGGATGTTGTAATCCTGGAAGAGCAGCTGTGGGATGAATTCAATGGAAAAGTGCCACAAGGCAAACTCGTGCTCAAGGACCGCATTGCCGACAACATGTTCCAGCAGGTGCTGCTGCGGCCCGAAGACTATGATATCATTGCCGCCCCGAACCTCAACGGAGACTATATATCCGATCTGCTGGCCGCCATGGTGGGGGGCCTGGGCCTTGCCCCCGGCGCCAACATCGGAAACGACTGCGCCGTATTCGAAGCCACCCACGGCACGGCCCCCAAATATGCGGGCAAAGACAAGGTCAACCCGGGATCTTTGATCCTGTCCGGCGCCATGATGCTGGACCACATGGGCTGGGACGAGGCAGCAACCCTGATCCGCACCGCCCTGGAACAGGCCATCGCCGCTAAAAGCGTCACCTACGACCTGGCCCGCCAGATCCCCGGCGCCACAGAAGTATCCTGCTCCGAGTTCGGCCAAAAAATCTGTAAGCATATGCAGGTATGAGGGATGAAGAAAATCCTGTCTAAACTGCAACAACCAGTCCCACTGGACAATGATCCGACCCGAAAATATCATTGTCGATGAACGCATCCTTGACTACGCCTTTGTCCAGCAGATCCTGTGTGACAAAGAAATAGTCGATGCGCCATCCTGCGTTGTTTTTTCTGGCGCTGAACCGATAGGACCACCAAGAATATTTCACGGTGTCCGGGTAGAAATGACGGAAGGTGTCCACGTATCCGTCGGCCGTCATACGGTCCAGGACATCCCGTTCGATGCGCAGAAACCCAGAGCGTTTTGCATTGGGGCCGGGGTTTTTCAGGTCGATCTCATTGTGGGCGGTGTTGAAATCCCCGGTGACGATCAGGCCTTTGCCCGCATCCCGCAGCTTTTTGGCATAGGAAAGGAACCAGTCATAAAAATCCAGCTTGTACTGCAGGCGCTCGTCACTCATCTGGCCGTTGGGAAAATAGATATTGAACAGGGTGAACGTGTCAAAATCCATCTGGATTACCCGGCCTTCCCCGTCATATTCCGGCCGGCCAAAATCCGTGATCACCTGGCTGGGAGCAACCCGGGAATAGGCAGCCACGCCGGAGTAACCCTTTTTCACCGTGGCATAGGACCAGAATGACTGATACGAAGAAAAATCGATCATCTCCGGGGTGCGCTGGTCCTCCTGGAGTTTGGTTTCCTGGAGCAGCAGGATGTCCGGGTCCAGCGTGCGCACCGATCCAAAGAAATCTTTTTTGAGCACAGCCCGGAATCCATTGACATTCCAGGACACCAGCCGCAATTTTCGGCCAAGAGAATGAGAAATATTCGTCATGACAGGTTTTCTCCATAGTATGGGTGTTCGATTTATGCTGCACCCATCCGGTCTTGGGAAAAGCCCCCTGGGAGGTCCTTCAGCTGGACTGTCAGAGCCCCAAGGATCTCAGGCCGGCTGCAGGACCTCCCAGGGGGCGGGCATCGCCTCCCCGGACAAGACCAGGTTTCATGGGATTTTCCTGTCCACCGGACCTTTGTATCTATTGAGCTTTTCGTCTCAACCGGTTTGGGGCAAAAGCATGATGCGGGCATCCGCCACCACACATCGATCCGGGGTGCAGATCACCGGATTCAGGTCAATGGATTCAAAATAGGGCTCCAGATCCATGAGCAAATGGGAAAAGGTCACCACCATTCGGGTGAGTGCTTCCATGTTCACACCGGGCCGGCCCCGAAATCCTTCAAAAACCGGTTTTGCCCCCAAAGAATCCACCATGGAACAGACATCAGCCGGGGTCACCGGTGCCAGACGGATGGCGGTGTCATTGTAAAGTTCCACTCCGGTGCCGCCGGGGCCTAAAACCACCACCGGCCCGAACTGAACATCATTTTTGGCCCCCACCAGGATCTCGATGCCGTACACCATCTCCTCCACCAGCACCTGATCACACCCTTTCAAGGCCAGCAGGCGTTTCATCTGAGAGGCCAGGGTGTCAGGGTCCTGTATACCGGTGACCACCGCCTGCATCTCGGTTTTGTGCACGATGTCGGCAGACACGACGGCCCCTTCCACCGAGGAGGCAACCGGGATCCGGTTAAGTTCAAATCCCTCGGTGATAATCTTGTACTTGTCCTCTTTGGGCACATAGGCAATCAGGGGTTTGCCCTCGTTTCTGGCCACCTGGCTCAGCTTGGCCCCGATGTCGGCGGAGATCCCCGGAGAATACGGTAGCAGCAGGGCCAGTATGCAGTCGATATTCTGGTCCCGGGACAGGTGGCGCACGGATGTGAGAATGTCGGCATCCACACACGATCCCGTCAAATCCACGGGATTTTCCAACGCAGCGATCTGCCGGATTTCCGGAGACAGCCTTGCCCGGATGGTATCGGCCGTGGCTGCGGCGATCTTCGGGATGTGCAGGCCGTGGTGTCCGCAGGCATCTGCCGCCACCACCCCGTGCCCGCCGGAAACAGACACGATACCCACATTGCCGAAGATGCCCTTGGGATAGCAGCTCAATGCCTCACAGAACGAGGTGAGTTCATACTCGGTGTCCGCCTCTGCCACGCAATGCTGGAGCATGATCTGGGAAAATACCCGGTAGTCTCCGGCCATGGACGCGGTGTGGCTGGAGGCGGCGGCAATGCCTGTGGCGGTTTTGCCTGCCTTGAGCACCACGATGGGCTTGGAACAGGCCTGGGCTTTTTGGATGAATTCCCTGCCTTCCCGGCAGTCAAACCCTTCAATATAAAAGGCGATGACCCGGGTGCCCAGGTCCTGTTCAAACCAGTCGATCAGATGGGTTTCCCTGAGACAGGCTTTGTTGCCGATGCTCACGGCCGCGGACACCCCGATGCCTTCGCCGGCAAATTTCACCATCTGGTCCACCAGGACCCCGCCGCTCTGGGAGACAAATCCGATGTTGCCTTTTTTGGGATGGATAATGCGCTCTCCCGGCAGAAAAAAGGTATCCACGGCATCAGGCGCATAAATGCCCAGGCAGTTGGGACCCACAAAGGGAAAATCCGCCCGGGCCGCTATATCTGCTACCTGGTCCTGCAAATCCTTGTTGCCGGATTCTGCAAATCCGCCGGAAATGATCACCGCCCCTTTGATGCCTTTTGCAATGCACTGGGCCACCACATCCGGGACAAACCGGGAGCGCACCGCAATCACGGCCAGGTCCACGGGCATTTCAATGTCTGCCACAGACCGGTACAGCAATTCCCGGTTGAGGCGCCCGCCTTTGGGGTTGACGGCAAAGGTCTGCACCGGATACCGCAGGTGATTTTTGTTGTAAATCACATTGGCCGGATGGCTGTCATGAACGGTGGACACCCCGATCACCGCCATGGAAGAGGGTCTGAAAAGGCAGCTTATATCCATGGCGACCGGGTGTGCCTAATTGTCCTGGTCGGCCAGGTAATCATCATACATGGATTCCAGACCCAGTTTGTGCTTGGATTCCTCCTGGACCAGCATCGTGAACACTTTTTTGCCTTCTGCATTATCGGTCTGGTCTGCCAGGGTTTGGTAGAGATTCACCGCTTTTTCTTCTCTTTTCATGGCTATCTTGAGAATTTCGGGCATGGGCATGCCTTGTTCATACTCTTTTTCCACCATGTAATCACTGATTTTCAGGTCGGGAATTTTCTTGAATTCATAGGAGTCTATTTTTTCCTTATTCCCGGAAATATTAGACAAAAGGGCGGCATGTTTTTCTTCTTCTTTGGCAAAATTTTGAAAAATTTCCTTGAGGGAAGGCCTGGTGGCTTCCGCAGCCATTTCGTTGTAAAATGCAACTGCTTCGTTTTCCCTGCCAATGGCAAAGGTCAATATTTCATCAATGGATCCAAAATTCATGGGTGTTTTCCTCCTGATTTATGTGTTTCATTTTTCAGCTAATAATACTGTCACATGACAATTACATATTACAGCCATTACATAACAGGTTGACAGCAATTTGTATACCAGATTTCAAGGTCATGGCAAGGTATTTTTCATTTGTCTGACGGTGTACCGAAAATGGCTGCCAAAGCGGCTTCAACCGTTTTATGTTCAAAAGAAAATCCCAGATCTTCCAAGCCCCTGGGATATGCTTTCTGGCTGTTGAGCAAAGAAGCTCCCAGCTCGCCCATGACCAGTTTCACCATAAATTTTGGGGCAGGCACCACAGCCGGCCGGTGCAGTACCCGGCCCAGGGCTTTGGCAAAATCGCGCTGCCGCACTGGTTCAGGTCCCACCAGGTTATACGTGGCAGAGACAGTAGATTTTTCTATCAAAAAGTCCGCGGCCCGGATCAGATCCTGGAGATGAATCCAGGGAAACCAATGCCGGCCCCCGCCCAGAGGACCTCCGGCAAACCATTTAAATGCCGGGGACATGACCGACAGGGCCCCGCCGTCTCCCAGCACCACTCCGAAACGCGTGATATTCACCGTTGCCCCAACCTTTTCTGCCTTGCGGGCCTCCGCCTCCCAGTCGATGCATACCCTGGCCAGAAAATCGGATCCCGGGGGGGCATCTTCTGTGAGCAGCTTTTCTTTGGCATCACCGTAGATGCCCACCGCTGAGGTGCTCAAAAGCGTAACCGGCTTGTTTTCCGCCATGGCCGCCACCAGGTTCCGGGTGGTGTGAATCCGGGAATCATAAATGGCCTGCTTGTATTTGTCGGTCCAGCGTTTGAAAATATTCTGCCCGGCCAGGTTGACGATAGTATCTGCCAGGGGCACCTGGTCCTGCCAGTCACCTTGTTTGGTGGTATCGGCGGATATCCACACAAAATTGTCAAATTCTTCGGTAAACGGATGGGTGCTGGAAGTGCCCAGACCGGTCACATGCACGCCCTTTGACAGAAAATACCGGGCCATGTGCGTTCCCACAAAACCGGATGCACCGGTAATCAGCAGTCGTTCCATGGATTCTCTCCTGTTCATTTGCGTTTATTTATATCACAATAACACCCATGCCCTGGCGGGCACAACAAAAAAGGAAAGCTTTTGGCTTTTAGCGTTTAGCTTTTAGCGGTTAGCTTTTAGCTGATGACTGACGTCTTTCATATAAACCATGTTTTTGCATTCTACAACCGGTGGAGTGACAATTTTTTTGAGGCAGTATTGTACCATCTGGTTCCTATGCCGCCTTTGTCGGTGGTCCAATAAAAAGATCCAGGATTGATGCTGCAGGCAGTGGCGCTGGAAATTTTTTTCTGGATATTTGCCATAAATATTCAGCGTACACGCTACGGGGAGCCCCTGGTGGTGTCCTGTGAACGGACCGTCAGGACCGGAGGGGGCCTGGTGAAACATGTCGGGGTGCTTCCAGTCAGAGAATGGATCGCTGGATTTCATTATTCACATGAAACCAGGCCCCCGCAGGGTCTCGGGCCGGGCACAGGACACCACCAGGGGCGGGGCCGGCGACAGAGGGCTACAGCAAACGATCGAAAGCCCGGGCTCCTTATAGCAAGTATCCAGGATTTTTCTTTTGGATTTGACAACACCGGTCCGGTTGACCTACAGTAAGGGCTCTTATTTTGCATTAAAAATATGATATAACCAAAACACCAAGGCGGGGTAAATTCCATCTTACATCTTTATATTTTATATCATAAATTATGGCCAATGTCGGATGGCCTTACATTGATTTGCGTTTTTTAAAACCACGAAGGTCACGAAGAACACGAAGTAGCCCTTTCTTCGTGTTCTTCGTGACCTTCGTGGTGAAATAATCTGACGGCCTTATATAAAAAGGAGGTTTTTATGATCGGAATCATCGGCAGCGGCAATGTCGGGGCCAACACCGCTTTTTTTCTGGCGGAAAAAGGGGTGGACCATGTCACCCTTTTCGACATCCAGGACGGACTGGCACAGGGCAAGGCCCTGGACATGATGGAAGCGGCTCCCATCCGGGGATACCGCACCGTTATTTCCGGCACAGACGACCCGGATGCCGTGCTTGACGCAGACGTTATCATTATTACAGCCGGGGCTGTGCGAACCCCCGGCATGGACCGGGATGCCCTTTTCCAGAAAAACAGCGATATCATCACCGGGTATGCACAAAAAATCACCCGTGCCGACACAAAGGTCATTATTGTCTCAGAACCGGTGGACCTGCTCACCACCTTGTTTGTCCGGCACTCTGCCTTGCCCCCTGCCCAGATCATGGGCCTTGGCGGTATTCTGGATGCCACAAGACTGCGGTTTTTCATTGCAAGGGAACTGAAGGTTTCCATGGAAAATGTGGCAGCCCAGGTTATCGGCAGGCATACCGATGACATGATCATTCTGCAGAATTACTGTTGCGTGTCCGGGGTGCCCATAGAAAATTTTTTGGGAGAAGAAACCATTGCAGACCTGTTTGACCAGACCCGGCAGGCCGGGGCCTTGATTGTGGATCTGGCCGGCCG
>JAIVHE010000350.1 GCA_020201255.1 Desulfobacteraceae bacterium | reverse complement strand
GTGGATGGGAATTCAATATTGATACATTAGAACAAAATTGGACGGAAGAAACCTTCCGTATTCATGAAGTTGATCTTAATTATGACCACACCATTGAGAACGGAATTAATTTTTATACTCCTGATTCAAAACCCATAATTGAAAACGCTGTACAACGGGCAATTGAGTTTAAAGAGCCTTTTGATTTGGAACTGCAAATTATAACCGCAAAGGATAATCTTAGACATGTTCACACAATAGGAAGAATTGATTTAGCAAACCGTAGAATATTTGGCTTCTTTCAAGACATCACCGAGCGTAAGCAGGCGGAAGAAGCGTTGCGTGAAAACGAAGAAAAGTTTCGGACGCTCGTGGATCAAGCCGCCGATATGCTAATCGTTCACGACATGGATGGCCGCATTATCGATGTGAACAAGGCGTCCGTAAAAGGTTATGGCTATTCCAGAGAAGAACTGCTATCCATGAAGGTATCTGATCTGGATCAGAATTATGTCGAAAGAGAGAATTCAGGTCGATTTTGGGATCGTTTCGGAATGAACGAACCCTACCGGTTTGAGGTCAGGCAAAGACGAAAAGATGGAACCATATTCCCTGTTGAAGTGACCATAACAAAACTAATGATAAACAAACAACTTGTTATCATGGCCTTGTGCAGGGATATCTCTGGCATCAAAGAGACGGAGGCGGAAAAAGAAAAACTACAGGCTCAACTTACCCAAGCCCAAAAAATGGAATCCGTGGGCCGCTTAGCCGGCGGTGTCGCCCATGATTTCAATAACATGCTGGGAGTGATTCTGGGACATTTGGAATTTGCCCTGGAAAAGGTTGAACAGGATCATGATCTGTATGATGACCTGAATGAGATTAAAAACGCAGCGAACCGTTCAGTAAAGCTGACCAAACAACTACTGACTTTTGCCAGAAAAGATATCATCTCTCCCAAACAGATCGATTTGAACGATACTGTGGAAAGTATGCTCAATATGCTGCGCCGGCTCATTGGAGAAGACATCGACCTGGTCTGGCAGCCGTCCGCCCACCTTTGGCCGGTGAAAATGGACCCGACCCAGATCGACCAGATCCTGGCCAATCTGGGTGTGAATGCCAGGGATGCTATTGCAGGGGTGGGCAAACTCACCATAGAAACCGGAAAGGAAACATTTGATCAAGAATACTGCAACGACCATCCCGGCTTTATCCCTGGTGATTTTGTACTGCTGGCAGTCAGCGACAATGGCAGCGGTATGGACAAGGATACCCTGGACAATTTGTTCGAGCCGTTCTTTACCACCAAGGAAGTAGGCAAAGGCACCGGCCTGGGACTGGCCACTATTTATGGCATTGTAAAACAGAACAACGGCTTCATCAATGTATACAGCGAATCAGGTCAAGGGTCCACCTTCAAAATTTACCTGCCCCGGTTGGTTGCGGATGAAGAAACGGACAAGGCCGTTACTGAGAAAAAAGCAGCTGCCGGAGGAACAGAAACCATCCTGCTGGTGGAAGATGAACCCATCATGTCCGGGTATACCGCTAACGTCATTGCCCATCAGGGGGTGCTGGATGACGGGGTGGCATTTATCCAGAAGCCTTTTTCAATGGCGGACATGACTGAAAAGGTGAGGAATGTTTTGGATACAGCCCCGGATCAAGGTCAACAATAAAATTATCCGATACCGGAAATCTTACGGGGGAATTTCATAAAGGATACCAATACAATCCAAAACCTGATATTGTCGAATTTTTGAGGTATGATGGTTGCAATGAGGAATGTGGGATCATTGATTCCCTTGATCATTATTTCATTTTACTCTAAAAGATAACAGATAACACCATGAATGGTTTGATTCAGGCATTTCTCAAGAAAGTTATTCCACCAGATGATTCCAGGCAGGCCCTTCGTCTGCGTCGTTTTTTCATGGCGCTGGCCATCTATGGTATCTGCGGATTCCTGGTCTATCTTGCTTACCGGGTAGACGTCATGGACCGGCAGGCTATCGTTGGCTACGTTATTGCCATGCCCCTTGTTAATGTTGTTTTTTATACCATCTTCCGCACAGGCCTCAATCTAAGGGCATCCGATCCCAGCCTTACAATACAGCAGATATGTACCGGCATTATTGTAGCGATGTATGGGATGTACTATGCCAACGAGGCACGCGGACTTTTCCTTTTGGTTTATATATTGATTCTTGTTTTCGGCATTTATCGTCTCAATACTCGCCAGTTTGTGTTTTTATCTTTTTTTACCCTCGTTACTTACGGCATCAACATTGTTCTGTTTTACACATATTATCCTGATGATGTTAATTTCACTATCGAGTACTTTCAGTTGGCTGTTCTTTCAATTGTTCTGCTGGTGTTTTCTGTTATGGCGGGAAACATCAGTTCTCTTCGTCGAAACCTGGTCTCCAACCGCGCTATGCTGAAAGAGTCCCTGGAAAAAATCAAGCATATTTCCATTACGGACAATTTGACGGGTTGCTACAACCGGCTTTATACCTCGGAGAACCTTGACAGGGAGGTGAACCGTTCGTTGCGGTACAAACGCAGCATATCATTGGCAATGTTCGATATCGATCGGTTTAAAAGTGTGAATGACACCTATGGTCATCAATGCGGTGATAGGATACTGGTGGAATTGGTCAACAGGGTAACATCAGGCACGCGGAAAAAAGTGGACTGGCTTGTCAGATACGGGGGCGACGAATTTCTTCTGGTGATGCCTGAGGCCGGTGGAAAACAGGCCTTTCAGACCTGCCAAAGGATAAGAAAACTTGTGGAAGAAATGCAGATAGAGTGGGAGGGCCGTGTGATACCCATTACTGTGAGCATCGGTTTTACCTGTTTCAATCCCGCTGAAACGGCCATGTCGGTTGATGCGGAACAGCTTGTAAAAGCTGCCGACAAAGCGCTCTACAAAGCAAAACAAACGGGTAGGAACAAGGTGACGGCAGACTTCATAAAAATTGATTGAGTGATGGCTGAAAAACCAACCTATGAATAATTGGTGCCGAAATGGAGGATACTGTTGGGACATCCAGTAGCAGATATTGCAAGCAATAACCCTTATCCAAAATTTATTTCCATGGCTGATATGGCGGTGAGGTTGCAAGAATCGCTGGATATGACCTCGGAAAAAAATCAAGGATCATTATCCAAAGGTGGAGTATTCAGCCTCTGAAATTGTCATGGATACCAAAATAATACATCACCGTAAATTTGGATTAAAGTTGTTGGCAATCATGCAAGTATCTTTTTTTATATTACAGCTTTTTACATTTAAATTCGTCGATGGAAGCATCTAAAATATTACGTTCAATCTGCATATCAGGCTTCCACCAAACTGCATGATCACGTTTCCTTTTTGCGAATTCTTGCTGTGCATTTATTATATTTTTTTGTGTTTTTTGCGTGAACATGGAAGAAATTCCGGCAATAGACACAACATTTGCGTCATTTGTTAATCTATCTTTATCAAGGATACCTTTTTCATTGAAATGCAAATAATAATAAATCGCTCGTATAACCTCTGTCGGCTTTCTGTTCTCAAGCTTCACACCAATTTCTGCAGCACGCAAACGCTTTCCAGCAAACCTTTCCAATTTCTCTTCACTGGTGCATTCTAACAAACGTTCAAATTTATTGAGTGACACTCTAAAAATCTCAGAATCATCTGTAATAATAAAAAATCTTACAGATACAGAACTCATATGGCTATCCTTTTAAAGAGGACTCTTTAATCTTGATGGCCACAAACTTCCCACCCTTCTTTTTCTTAACAAGGCCAGCTTTCTTTAAGTGAAACATAGTGTTTGAAATTTGTTTCCCGGTAAAACCAGTCAATTTTGTGACCCCCTTAGCATCTATGCCGGTCTTTCTGGATTGTATGGCTTTCAAAATTGTTTCCTTGACCCCCTCTGGCTTTACTTTGGGTTTGGGAGCCTCGGAAACAGCTTCTTGATTTACAATAGTTTCAAGACCCTGTAGTGCCTTTTCTTCGATAGGAGGTTTTTGGTTATCAGAAGTTTCTTTGGTAACATTTTCTTGCTTCACAGGAGCTTCTTTAACAGGCGGTGCCAAAACTGGTTTGGCTAATGCTAATAGGCCTTCGAAAAAGTTTCTGATAGGCGATTGTATGAGTTCAGAAAATTCTTTATCTAATTCGACTGTGAAATTTATCTTCATGTTGACTCCCCATAAATTAATGATAATATTTTCTATCATTGCATTAAAAAGAAAACAAGGGAAAGTTTGCTCTGATTGCTGTGGGGTCTTTGCCCTAACCATTCCAGACTTCCAAAAGCAAAAAACGACACTCAACATAAATTATCCAATGTGTGATTGTTCACGGCCCGGATAAATTATAGATACCAATACAATCCAAAAAATGATATTTTCAATTGGGAAAGGAATGATGCTTGCGCTATAGTTGACCTTTGAAAACTTCTGTTTTTGAAGAACAGAAATAGATGAATGAACCATGAAATCACGAAAATTGCTTCAAAAAATACTTGGTGGTTCAAAAAACATCAGATTCACAGA
This sequence comes from Desulfobacteraceae bacterium, assembly GCA_020201255.1. Taxonomy (GTDB): domain Bacteria; phylum Desulfobacterota; class Desulfobacteria; order Desulfobacterales; family Desulfobacteraceae; genus Desulfotignum. Next base: position 3,162 of record JAIVHE010000350.1, on the reverse strand, counting down.
GATGGTGAATCTTGTTGAAAGTTTCGGTTTCAAGCTAAACCGGACCGACGGTAGCCACCACATTTTTTCAAGGCCTGGTATTCCTGAGCTCGTGAATCTGCAAGATGTCAAGGGGCAAGCCAAACCATATCAAATTCGCCAGTTTCTGAAACTGGTTGAAAAACATGATCTTAAACTGGAGGATGAATAATGCGGGACTATCATATAAACATTTTCTATTCAGATGATGACGAAGGGTACATCGCTGATATACCCGATCTTGAGGCTTGCTCCGCGTTCGGCGAGACTCCTGACGAGGCATTGCATGAAGTCCAGAAGGCCAGGGATTTGTGGATAGCGGCAGCACGAGCAGAGGGAAAAACTATTCCGCTCCCTAAATATCGACCAGTTATATATCAGGCGGTTTCAGCTTGATAATATTACAGGCCAAACATCAGCTTGCAGAATGATGCTCATTTTGCTGCATTTCATTTCCACATCTCCATCTGGGCGTTAAGATTTATCCTGCTCAATGAGCATTATCCAAAACGAGAATCTTCACGGCCCTGAAAAACAATGGATACCATTTCAATGTTTGATTTTGGAACATGCTCTTTTGAAATAGCTGGCCAGAAGAAGAAGTTTCAGTCTGGACATAAAAATAATCACCCATGCCGGTTGTCAATAAACCACATACCCTCAATATCACTGGTTTTGCCGTGGCATGCATCGAACCGGACGGCCCAACCCGCATCCGCCTGGTGACATCCTGGCAGGACCTGAAAGACCTTCAAATCTGTGAGCATGCCCGGACCACCGACCAGGATCTGGTACAGGCCCAACAGACCATCCCCCTTCTGCCGGTGCCGGCACTCCAGAAGATTGCTTCAGACCTGGTGTTTGCCATCCGGGTACCCCAGCTGGGAGATATCATGGCCTGGACAGCCCCCATTTTCGTGGTCTCCGGTGCTGTGGATGCACAGCAGTGCATAGGATAGAGGCGGTGGAGAAGGGAGCTTGACAAAAACTGCTTACATATATATCATGAATACGTGTATTCAAAAAAGGAGGATAGCATGCCTACGTCTGTGAGATTGCCAGATGATGCAGAAAAAAGGTTAGCAGCACTGGCCTTAGAAACAGGCCGCTCAAAAGCTTTTTATATTCGGGAAGCCATATTGCAATATATCGATGACATGGAAGATGTCTATTTAGCTGAAAAACGCATTGAAGAAATGAAAAGAAGCGGTGAAAAGACGATCCCACTCGAAAAATTGATGGAACAGTATGGCTTGGACAGTTGAGTTTCAAAAGGACGCTGAAAAAGAACTGGGGAAACTTGACCGGCAACAGGCTAAGCGGATCTTGCGGTATCTGTATAAAAGGATTGCCACCGATGAGGACCCAAGGCGATTCGGTGACGGACTGAAAAGCAATTTGGCTGGGTTATGGAAATATCGAATTGGAAACTATCGAGCCATCTGTGACATTCAGGACTCCGTTGTGAAAGTCATTGTGGTTCGGGTCAGGCACCGGCGGGAGGTCTATCGGTCGTGACCCCCCCCACTGCCCGGGTCCGGTTTGCGAATTCCGATTCCAAAGATTACTAAAAAGTTTACCCAACGAGATAAGGACTTATTCCTTCGGAATGCTTTCACTTAAAATTGGGGCATAAATCCAATTTTTGGGTGCTGAAATACCCTTTAAATTTACAAGATGAACATAACCTCAAAATGACTTGTTACTAAATTCTATGGATTTAAAAGATTCAGCCCAAAATAAACTCAAAAATTTCAAGCGTCAGTTGATAATGAATACCAATGCAATATAAAAAATGATAATATAGTTAAAAATAGCTGTGGACTTAAAATGAATTCAGGATAAAGTGCTTGGCAAAAAAATGAAATGCTATATTATCGCAGGACCAAATGGGGCAGGGAAAACAACATTTGCTGAGAATTTCCTACCAGTAGAAGCAGATTGTCTGAATTTTATAAATGCCGATCTGATTGCCAGGGGGATCGCTCCTTTTAATCCGGAGAGTGTTGCTTTGGAAGCTGGAAAACTGTTCTTGAAAAGAATGGATGCCATAGTCACCAATAGAAAATCCTTTGCGTTTGAAACAACATTGAGTGGGTTGAACTATGTTGAGCAGATCAAAAAATGGAAAAAAATCGGATATGTAATTCCGGAATTAGTCCGGTGGTAATAGAGGAAAAACCATGACAAAAGAATCATATTCAAAATTAGCCTTGAATGCTATGAACCGGGCATCAAAACAGGCACTTGAAAAAGCGGCAAATATGAATTTAAAAATACCAGAGTGGAAAGATGGAAAAATTGTATTTGTCGATCCCAGGGAAAAATTAAAAAAATGGCCTATATCGGAACTCAACAATGATTATCCAAAGCAAAAGTTTTCAGGGCCATGAAAAATAATGGATACTTGAAATATTCAAAACTTGATAAGGTAAGTTGCGAAAGAAGCAATGGCAAGAATACGTCAACAGAATTGTGGCGGAAGGCTTTTATTCAAAAGGGAGGACAATGTCATGAAGAAAACAGAACATTTGCTTTCAAGGATAACAATAAACCAAAAAATAATGCTTGGAAAACCAACTATAAGGGGTATGCGAATCACTGTAGAGCAGTTACTCAGAGCACTTTCAGCTGGTATATCTGAAAATGAACTGCTTGAAGAGTATCCTGAGCTTGAGAAAAAAGATTTTCAAGCTGTGTTCGCATATGCAACCGGCTTGGTAGAAGAAGGGCAGGTTTTTCCAGTACAAGTTTCCGCATGATTTCAATGGAGCTAAAGTTTCTTATATCCCGGAATGGGAATGGATCATTGGTGCCGGTGTTTATATGGACTTAATGGATGAAATTATCCGTTCAAAAGAAAAAGATCTGTATCAGGATTTTTTGAAACAAGCAGCTTTATATTTTGCTTTTATGATTCTCATGTCATTGCTGGTTTTTTTATGGATAAAGTATCAAGCCCATAAGATCCAATCCGGAATCAGGCTTTTTACAAACTTTTTTGAAACAGCATCTTCCCAGGCAATGGCAATTGATCCCACTGATCTGCAATTTGAAGAGTTAAAGCGAATTGCCAAGGCTGCCAATCAGATGATTGATGCGAGGACCGACGCCTTTCAGAAACTTGGGGAGAGCGAAAAAAGG
>JAIVHE010000047.1 GCA_020201255.1 Desulfobacteraceae bacterium | reverse complement strand
ATGCCCGATGATTTGACCGTTTCAATGCATGTGTCTGTCATTTTCCAGTATTCATCGATACTCATGCCGGTATTTGCCTGTTGATAGGCATCACTGACAGAGATGACCAAAAGAATCCGGTCTGGCCCGACCCCTTCTCTGTGGGCAGCCAGGGCCCGGTCCACCGCTGTCTGGTTGATGGTGACAGCCGATAACTCCACGTCAGCCAGATGGTGGGTCAAAGAGCGGTGAGTCCGGATCATCCGCAGCAGATTTTCAGCATCGGCAAACTGGGGCAGCCGGCCCGGACTGGCAAAGTTGGTTACCTCAAGCCGTTTGAAACCTGCTTTGACAAGCTGCTGGACCACCCACAGTTTAGCATCGGTGGGAATCAGCCGTTCCTCCCGCTGAAACCCTTCCCTGACTGTGGTATCATGAATCGTTATCTGCCCCGGTAAACCAAGTGTTTTCATAATGATTTCAACCCTTTTTTGCTCAACTTTCGGATCCGGCAGATCCTGTTCATCACCGCCTGACTCCGAAAGTTGATTTTATGCTTATTCCGCAATGGGAATAAGCGTATTGACTGAATGGTAAAAAGCAATACCCATCATCAACGCCAGAAAAATTTTCATGTCTGGTAGCCAATGAATTTGTATTGCGCCAATGCGTGATGCCTCTATTCTGTACGGGAAAAATTGACAGCAAATGTGCCAAGATCAAAGGCGATCAGGTTGACCTCCGTAAATTGCGGTTTGGTTTTGGTACGAATCATATTACGGAAAGTTTTCAGTTCAATGGGCAAAATTCCGCTTCCTGCCAAGGCCCCCAGCATGACCATGTTCCCGGCCTGTGCGGATCCGGCCTGCAGCGCCAGAGAGGTCGCGTCCAATGTGATGAGTTTGCTGACATGCCCTGCCATGGATTCGATGGCCTGTTTCACATCCGGGTACCGGTCCTGTCCCATGGCAACGGTAAACGGGGGCAGTTGACTCGTACTGGTAATGACCACGCTGCGTGAACTGCACTTTTTGGCAGCCCGGATGGTTTCGGAGGGTTCAAATCCCAGCAGCACATCCGTTTCACCATCGGCAATGCAGTAGCCTTTACCCTCTCCAAGAAGGACCATGGATTCCACCACACCACCGCGCTGGGCCATTCCGTGAAATTCCGACATGCGGAAAGGTATGCCGGAGGCAGCCGCAGCTTCACCCAGGACCCTGGCGGCCAGGATGTTTCCCTGACCACCGACGGCCACGATCATGATCCGAGTTGTTTTCATTGCCTCACCTCCTTTCTGGAAACCGGTAATATGGCGTTTTCAGGACAGATCTGAACACAGACGGTGCAGCCGGTGCATCGTTCGGTGTCAATTTTCACCATGCCTTCAGACACGAAAAACGCAGGGCAGGCTATCTTGCCGACGCAGTCCTTATGGGAACGGCATTTGGCGGGATTTACCTGAAACACCTGTTTTTTTCGGAAACCGGGCAGGGTTTTTTCATATAACGGGCATCCCGCTTTTGCGATCAGCACGGATACGCCCTGAAACCGGGAAAGTTCTCTGACCGCCTCAACGGTTTTACGGAATTTGAAAGGGTTGACCGTGATCACTTTTTTCACGCCCAGCCCCTTGACGGCCGATTCAATGGAAATCGGGGTGCGGTCCATGTTCAGATGTGTCAGATCCACCCCCGGGTGCGGCTGGTGTCCGGTCATGCCGGTGGTACCGTTGTCCAGCACAACAACCATGAAATCGTGGTTGTTGTATACGGCGCTGGCAAGGGGAGACAGGCCGCTGTGAAAAAAGGTGGAATCACCGATAAAGGCCACCACCTTGCGGCCGGTGGCCCGGGAAAATCCACCGGCCGAACCAATGCCGGCGCCCATGGCAATCAAAAAATCCCCCATGTGCAGCGGCGGCAGCAGGCCCAGTGTGTAGCATCCGATGTCGGTGGGGTATATCGCCTCATCTCCAAAAACCTCCCGGACGGCAGCATAGGTTGCCCGGTGGGGGCATCCGGGACAAAGGTTGGGGGGTCTATCAGGCACTTGGGGAAGGGTGTCCACAGGGATGGGGACCGGCGGAGAAAACGGAAGATCAAAACAGGAAGCAATCACCGTTTTTACCATCAATGGATCGAACTCGTACAACTTTGAAAAAAGTGTTTCACCCTTGCCGTGGATCGGCAGCATCATACCGAAGCGCTGGGCACAGTTGCGAATCGCCTCTTCCATGTATGGCTCTCCTTCTTCGGCCACCAGAACCGTTTCACATCCATCCAGAAACTGTCGGACCCGGTTTTCCGGAAATGGGTGAGAAAACCCCACCCGCAGGACCCGGAACCGGTCGGTCATATCAAGTTCATTTAGTGCATCGCTGACATACCCGTAGCTCACACCGTTACAGACAATGCCCCATTTGCCGCTTCCTTCGATCCGGTTCAGGGAACTCTGGTCTGAAAAGGCAGCAGCCCTGGCTATTTTGTCCAGAAGCCTGGGATGCAGCCGGCGTGACACAGCTGGAATGCAGACATAATCCATCGGTTTTTTTTCAAAGTGCCCCTGTATTGTCCGTTTGCCCAAAGGCCCTAAGGTCACCATGCCACTGGCGTGATTGATTCGGGTGGTGGTGCGCAGTATCACCGGCAGCTCCAGCATCTCGGACAGCTCAAACGCCTTGACCGTCATCTCTCTGGCTTCATCCACCGTGGAAGGTTCCAATATGGGAAGGCCGCTGAGTTTGCCATACCAGCGGGTATCCTGTTCATTCTGACTGGAAAACATGAAGGGGTCGTCTGCTGCCACCACCACCAGGGCCCCTTTTATCCCGGTGTATGCCAGTGTCATGAGCGCGTCCGCCGCCACATTGACGCCCACATGCTTCATGGTCGCCATGGTTTTGAGCCCGCACATGGCTGCGCCCGCAGCCATTTCAAGGGACACTTTTTCATTGGCGCTGTATTCGAAATACAGGTCCGTCTCTCTGGAAATCTGAAAAAACTGCAACGCAATTTCCGATGACGGGGTTCCAGGGTAGGCTGCCGCAAATGCCACGCCAGCCTCCAGAGCCCCCCTTGCAATGGCTTCATTTCCCAGAAGCAGCATCTGTTCACCCGGTTTGTCCCGCAGAAGTATGTGCATGTTGATCTCTCCTGTTATTAAGATTTCAATTTTCACCTATGTTGAACTTATATATCGAACACCCGGCCGTGTTGATGAATTCGATACAGTGTCATCTGTAAAAGATCATTGCAGCGGATACAGTATCTTGTCACCACATCATAAGGCAGATACATCTCGTGCCAGTAACCCTTTACTTCCAGTAGGGCATCGGCGTTGATCGCCCTGGACATATTTGCGTCGGAATGAGTCTGTTCCAGCAGGACTTCCAGCCGGTTGCCCACAACCACCTCCAGCCGGTTGCGGAGGTGGGAAGGAAGATGTAGATACAGGCCAAGGGAATCGGTACGGACTCGGGAAACCAGGTTGACCGGACCGTCGGTTTCTTTGTAAAAGCCCATGACGCTCGGTGATCTCCGGGTCATTGGTCCATTCCCAGGGTTTGTCCGCATTTTCCACAGAAAGCGAACTCTTCAGGCAGATACCCGGTTCCACAGGCGTGACACCGTTTTAGCGGGGCCCCGTGTATATAGGTGTGGCTCCCGCCATCGGCTGATTTCTGCCTCATTGCCCGGTAGTCCACCTTTCTTTTTTCCAGAAAAGCGCGGAAACCCTCGATGGGCTCACCGGTGGCATAATGGACGGACAGCCAGTCCCGGGCGTGCTGGAGCGTAGTCCAGGCAAGATCTCCCCAGAAGTTGCACTGCACCTTTGTATAGCGCATGCAGTCCGGGAACTTGTCAATCAGCTTGGCACAAAGACCGGCAACCGCATCATCCAGTTTTTCCATGGGAACCACATCATTCACCAGGCCCCACTCCAGTGCGGTCCGGGCATCGATCTCATCTCCCACCATCACCATCCAGCGCGCGCGCTTGTCTCCAATGGCCAGGGGAAGCCACTGGGTGGCACCGCCTGCCGAAACACTGCCGGTTCGGGTTCCAGGCTGGACAAAACGGGCATGATCGGCTGCAATGGCCAGATCACAGGCCAGGTTGATTTCGTTACCCCCGCCTGCCACAACTCCGTTGATACGGGCAATGACCGGCTTTCCGCAGGTCCGGATCATGTAAAGCATTCGTTCATAATACTCCCACCACGCGTAGAATTCATGGGGCCGCTTCGGATAGATGGTGGCATAGGTCCCGGCGTCCCCGCCGGTGCAGAAAGCCCTGTCTCCGGCACCGGTGATCACGACGACGGCAATTTGGTCATCCACGGTCACGTCGTGAAGCGCTTCACAGATTTCATAAAGCTCTGTTCCGGTATAGGCGTTGTATTGTCTGGGCCGGTTCAGGGTAATGGTGGCCACCCACTCCTTTTTGTCATACAGGATCTCTTCAAAATCAAAATCCTCAACCGGCCTGCCCCTGAATATTTTTTCATACTTGTTCATCAGCACCTCCTGAAATATTCCTGTTTTGAGTGGTTGCTTCACATTTGACCTGTCACAAATCTGATCAGAACATCTCCTGTATACCTGCCTGAGTTATGTCAGCATCGTCTGCTGCTACCTGGTCCCTCATTTTTTTTCGGAACCCCTTGAGTTCCTCCCGCAGGCGGGTATCAGACAGGGCCAGAACGGCCACTGCCAGAAGAGCGGCGTTTTTTGCCCCGGCTTTGCCAATGGCAAAGGTGCCCACCGGGATGCCGGCTGGCATCTGGACAGTGGAAAGCAGAGAATCCAGCCCGCCCAAATCTGATGTGGTCATGGGTACCCCGAAAACCGGCAGGGTAGTAAGAGACGACAAAACGCCGGCAAGATGGGCTGCCTTGCCGGCTGCTGCAATGATGACCTGAATGCCTCTGTCTTCTGCGTTGACAGCGAAATCATGGGCCCGATCCGGGGTCCTGTGGGCAGAAATCACCCGGATCTCGTATGGGACTTTGAAATCAGCGAGCACCCTGGCACTTTCCGTCATTACTTCATGGTCTGACTTGCTGCCCATAACCACAGCAACCACTGATTTTGCGGGGTTAACAGGATGATCCATCATGCCACCTCCGCCAGAAACACATTGGTTTTTCGCACTTTTTCCGCAAATTGAGACAGCTCTGGGGTTACCGGCTTGAGGGCATGAACATCCGCTTCTGTCAGCACGCCGGCCATGGAGGGCACATGCATGCCATCGGGAATATCGACCCCTTCCACCAGAGTCTGATGCTGGATGACTACCCCTTCACCGAGGCGGGCCTTGAAAACAACGCTTTTAAAACCGACAAAACAGTTGTCACCAATATGACAGGGTCCGTTACCCCGTTTCCGACGAGCACCGGGGAACCGCCCAGGGCATGGATGATCACCCCATCCTGAATATTGACCTCGGAACCGATGACAATGGCTTCCACTTTCCCTTCCGGACAGGGTTCATCTGCCCGGATGACGGCATTGGGCCCCACAAAAACTTTCTCACCGATCTGCACATTGCCGATCACCACGGCCGACGGATGAATCGTTGCTGTTGCATGCACAATGGGTTTGTCACCTGCATGATTTCGATAAATCATAATTTTTCCTCCATTTTTTTCAATATATTGAATTTCAATCAGCCGATGCAGCGCTTCCTTGTATTTTTTGCTGTCATGGCAACCACAAAAAAAGGCCGTTGCCTGTTCCAACAGAACAGGCAACGGCCTTATATTTTTTACGCGTCCTCTGAAAAACAACAGAGAACCCGTTCCAACGCTAAGATTTTGTCATTTTAAATCACCCCCCGGACAAATTGTGCTGCGCACCATTTTCCGGCAGATTGTTATTGCTTTAAAACATGTATTTTCCAGGTTGTCAACCACAATTTCATCATCCCTCAGAAGGCTGCCCCCCTGCATATACCAGCAATCGTTCTTATACATTGCCCCTTTCAATTGCGGTGGCGGAGACCAGGGTGAAAAGGATCACCCTTTCACCGGTGATGGTGCTGATGTCAGTGTGCAGACTCCTTACCTTGACATCCAGAATTTTTTCCACCGCTTCCACAAGCAGGGGCCTGCCCTGTTCCAGCAGCGCAATCCGCATCCGTTTTACCAGCTCTCTGCCATCCTTGTGTGCCTGCATGTCAGCCAGTAAATTCTTTTTCAAATTTTATCACGGCTTCGCTGATTTCAGCTTCCATCTGGCCTTTGGTTTTGTTTTTCATTATTTTCAATTCAAATTATTTAAAAGTTAGTTACAGATAACCCCATGGGGGCATTTTTTGCAGGAGATAAGGGGCTCAATGTTCAAATGGTATAGGCCGGCCGGCCAGGCAGAGACCGATCTGGTCCAGGTCCCCCTGTTTGACCCATGCCCACTTTTCCCGAAAAAGCCGGTCGTTCAGATAGCTGCTGTCTGGTTCGCTGCTGCGCTGAACATATTTTTCCAGGTGTCCGGGGCCGCCATAGTACATGGCATACAGCATCCCGGCCAGAAAATCGTCATCTACTGCCGGATCAGGCTGTTTTTTTTGCCAGCGCACCGCATACCGGGTGAAATACAACGCAAGGATATCACACCCGGTCATGGCATTGTAGGCGATATCCCAGCGCAGTTTTTCCTGGTCGTAGATACCGCGCCATACCCGTTCATTGATCTGCATGATGCCCACTGATGTCTGGTTGTAGGAGCGCAGGGAAATAATGGATTCCTGTGTTTTAATGAACTGCCGAAAACAGCTTTCCTGCCATGCAGTTGCCAGAACCGTCCGGCGGAACATGGCATGGCGGTCCCCGGGAATCCGGGTATCCTGCAGCTTGCCTTCTGTCTGTTCTTTTATCAGGCGGATGGTTTTTTCAAGGTAGGCAGCCGGTGATTCCTGGTACAGGAGCCATTGCCGGGCATGAGCCATATGCTTTTCCGGAATATCGGCCCACGCAAAGGCTGTACCAAAAACCAGGCGGTACAGATGCGGCAGTTGTTTCAGTCTGAAAAGCCATCCGGCCTGATCTGAAACGGACTGCTCTATCCCCAGGGTGTTTTTCAGGTGGGGGGATATATCAGAATCATAATTGAGTGAAGGGGCCTTGCCTTCGGCCACCAGGGTTGCCAGCTGGTGCAACCCCTGCCGGCTGATGTCCAGCCCCAGCAAAGGACCGAGCCTGTCCAGGGTCACCAGGGAATCGGCAGCGGAAAAAAAAGCCAGATACCCCAGCATGGAATCCACCCCTGTTTCCATCAGGTGACTTTTAAAAACAGGGGATACAAGCTCCCAACTCAGTATGAATTGCTTTCGTACAAAATCTTTTGTTTCGGGATCAGATTTATCCAGTTCACTTGAAAAGGCATATCGCAGTTTCAAAATAACATCCAGCAAGGTATGCTGTTCAGCACGGGTCAGGGGCCGTGACGATAATGCGGTTATCATGTGCACGACAAAGGCATCCCAGGTTTCCCATTCGGCAATAAAGTCTTGTTTTTGTTCCTGGGTGAGAACCGTCGGAGCGGATGGTTCTGTTTCCATATACATGGTTTCAGGAATATCCATTTGCTGCAGAAACGAAAGGCTGGTTTTTCGGATTTCAATGTGGCCCGGGCGCAGGCTTTCAATCACCCTGAGCACTTCTTTTGGTTTGTCCGCAGGCAGAACCGATTGTAGAAATTTGCCCAGTTCTTTTTGCGGTATGCCAAGATCGATGGTGATGCCGTCAAGCAAAGCCGGAAGGTGGCTTTGTACGCGCTGCCAGATAAAATCAGCCAGTCTGGCCGGATTTCGGTTCCGGGTTTCCAGATGGGAGGACAGGGTGGCAAACCGCAGCTGCCAGGTATCCGGATCCAGAACCGGCTGGTTCCGGGCCACCAGATAGCCGTCAAAAGATACAGGAAACAGGCAGTGGTTCCCGGCAGACAGACCGTACTGAATATGGACA
>JAIVHE010000349.1:6872-9311 GCA_020201255.1 Desulfobacteraceae bacterium | reverse complement strand
GCAATGATGCGGCAACTCTGGCTTCTGAAATCAGAGAAAACTTGATCGTGCAGGGAATATCGTTCTGTTTTGAGACGGTTTTTTCTCATGAATCAAAAATTGATTTTCTTGCCCGGGCAAAAGCCAATGGCTATAAGATTATCCTTGTATATATTCATCTGTTTGATGCAAGTTTGAATGAAGCCAGGGTGAAACAGCGCATCTCAGAGGGAGGGCACAGCGTCCCGACAGAAAAGATTCATTCCCAGATACCCAGAAGTATGCAACACATAAAAACAGCTCTTTCTATAGTGGATGAAGCCAGAATCCTGGATAATTCCTCTACAGGCGATCCATTCAAACAAATCATTGTGATGCGGTCTGGAAATTATGAAGCAATAACAGATCCCTTACCGGACTGGGCAAAGGATTTGCTGCCAGCATAGCGAATCGGCCCGGTTTTGCAAAAAATCGTTGAACAAGGACCATCCTGATCCTGCCATCCGGTTACAACCGGTACAAGCAGAAGATGGGCACATATTGACAATCAGACCAGACTAAGATAAAAATATATAAAGCTGTTTTTACAAGGAGAGATACATGCAAATAACCAACATATCAGAAGCAAAGGCGAATTTGTCTGCTTTGATAAAAATAATTCAAGAGCGGCAAGCCGATACGGTATAAGTCTTCTGACGGTAAAGATGTGGGGGACCCGCTTTCCCTGGGGCACGCTGACCGTCAATCTGGCGGGATGTTTTCTCATCGGGCTGCTTTTCGGGCTCTCCGACCGGGTCCGGTTGCTGACACCGGATATGCGCCTGCTGCTGATTACCGGATTTTTGGGGGCGTTGACCACCTTTTCCACCTTTTCCATGGAAACCGTCAGTGCCGGCCGGGCCGGTATGATGGTTCAGCCCCTGATGAATATCCTGGTCAACAACCTGGGCGGACTGACATTGACCTTTCTGGGATTGTGGATCGGCAGTGTGAAATAGGAGGAAATGATGCTGCAATACAAAGCCATTGAGATTTTTCAAACGGCTGCCTGTGGTGGATGCTGACGGCCGGTTCCAGGGCATGATCAGCCGGGATTCCCTGCTGCGCACCGGATTTGCATAATGCCTTATCTTTGAACTGGAAACTATTACCGAACGTGTTGTGGTCATCTGTCGCTGAACGTCAAAACCGTTGGTTGAAACCTGTCTGCTACGAATCAGGATGGTCCTTGAGCCATTTTTCCACGAGCGCTACAAAATCATGAAAATCAGACAGCCTTTTTTTGAAAATGCCGTAAACCACTTCGTCATCAACTTTTTCATACCGATGGACCAGCATGTTCCTGAATGATGCCATATTCTGGAATGTCAGCAGTTGTCCGGCCGGTATCACACCCTGTTCATTCAATATCAGAAACAGATCCCGGTATCCGGCAGGCTCTCTCCAGGAATAAAAAGAAACAAAATGGTTGGCGATGTCAAACATCTCTTCGATGGCAAGGTGAAGATATCTTTCCACAAACGCCTTGACCCTGGCATCCCGGGTATATTTTTTCCAGGTGATATCATCGGCTGTTTCGAGTCCGGAAATGTAATACAACATGTTGGATATTTTTCTGGAAATCAATTCCCGGTCGACCATATTACCCCGCCAGTCTTTTGTAGAGAAAACGGGTGTCCAGATATTGGCTCCGGGATGCCGTTTCCTGACGAACCCGTTCCGCAGGATCCCGTTCATAGATTAGACAGCCGTATTTCAGGATCTGGTGCTGGAGCAGCACCCCGGCCTGATGAAAGATCACCAGATCCACATCCCGGCCAAGCAGGTTGGATAATGCCGTTTCCATGGAAATTTTTTCAAACCCGTCCATATGGCCGGTGCACATGAGCGCGATATCCAGGTCACTGGCAGGGGTCATTTTTCCGGTAGCCGCTGATCCGAACAGATAGACGGCGGCAATGCCGGGATTCGCAGCGGCAAACGTCCGGACTCTGGCACGTAATGCTGTCTTGTCAACCTGCATTGTCATGGTTTTCTCTAATCCTGTCTCATATTTCCCGGTCAAATGTTATTACCGATATTATACAATCCTTCAGGTGTCGGTCAACAGAGAAAAAAAAGAAGCACCGTTGACAATCCTGTTTCTGCCGGAGGATGTGCATGCTGTGTTGTCCTCGACCTTTGTAAATGAGGTGATTCAGCTCTTTGACCACAATGATATCCAGCGGGTGTGGTGGATGATGAGGGCCGGTTCCAGGGTATGATCAGCCGGGATTTTCTGCTGCGCACCGGATTTGCATAATGCCTTGATGCAGCTCATAGCGGCCGAATCGATCAGCCCATGATGAGATTCACCAGAAAGCCTGCCGAGACGGCCATAACCATTACGGACGCGAGAAAGGCTGCCAGCAGCGGGGTCTTGAAAATACCTTTGAGCATAGCTACCTCCGGCAGGCTGGC
>JAIVHE010000349.1:0-6863 GCA_020201255.1 Desulfobacteraceae bacterium | reverse complement strand
CTGCTGCATGGGTATTATTGTCTGCAGCGGCTGCGGGGCTTTTGAACAGCAGCCTTTTGTCTCTGTTGCGGCCCGGGCAGCTGTACCAGTAGAAGGGGAGTCGGCAATTACGTCCTCTTTGATGTATGCTGAAAAACCCGCTTTTTCCAGAAAATAGCTGATGGTAATGGCAAGCGCGATGGCGACCAAAGCGTATATGGCCGTCACTTCAGCACCGAGAAGGGTGAAAAAGAGCGGGATGATGATCGGGTTGACCAGCGGGGAGGTGAACAAAAATGCCATGGTGGGTCCGAATCCTGCTCGGGCCCGCAGCAGTCCCACTGTTACCGGGATGGTCGAACAGCTGCAAAAGGGCGTCAGCCCGCCAAGCAACGATCCGATGATATACCCTCTGCCGCCTCTGCCGGAGAGCAGGCGTTTTACCTTTTCCTGGGGCAGAAATTCATTGATCACCCCCACCAAAAAACTGATGCCGATAAAAAGTATTGCCAGCTCCGCCATGGTAAAAGCGAAGAAGGTAAGTGTTTCTTTAACCAGTTCTGCTGAAATCTCCATCCTTTTTCTCCTGTATTTTTAGAAATTTCGAAATATTTATACATAAAAAAAGCCGCAGTCTGTTTTTTCTGTATCTTCACCAAAAAATTATTTGTTCTTTGTAACGGCTGGCCGCAGGGTGCAGCATTCCGATATCAGATAATCGGTCAGCTCCTGTATTGCCGCCATCTGCGGTTCGCAATACAGGGTCCGGCTTTCCCTTCGCTGAGTGACCAGGCCCACCTGTACCAGCCGGTTGATATGGTGTGAAAGGGTGGATCCGGGAATATCCAGCTCCCTGCCGATCTCTCCTACAGGAAGACCGCCCGTCCCGGCCCTGACCAACAGTCTGAAAATGGAAAGCCTGGTGGTATTGCCCAGCTCCGCACACCGTTTTGCTGCCCTGTCGATGTTCATCTACGCGTCTCCCTGTTATTTGAAGTTACGGCCATTATAAAGTATGGATATGAATTGTCAACTATATTTCTAGAATAATAGAAATAAAAATGATGGATTGGCAGCAGCCGTCGTTTATTAGAGTAACGCGGCTGAGCAGGCTGGCATCAGTGAAATGCCGGTATCACGCTTTATTGTGTTGAATCTCAGTTTCCGCCTCCCGGATCAATTCCTTGATCTTGGACCTGGAGGGTACGGACCCAACCGCTTTCACTTTGCGGTTGATGACCAGGGCGGGAAATCCCATGACCCCGTAGCGACTGATTTCTTTGAGATCCCGTACATGTTCGATATCCGCCTGGACCCCGGTTTCAGAGATCAAAGACATCAGTTCCTGTTCCAGCCGTTTGCAATTTTTTCCACCAGCATGGCGGCGATCTGCTGATCGGATAAATTTTTGCCGGCTTTGGCTGTTTCTTTCAACGCCGCATCCAGATCAACGATGCCGCTTTGATGTTTGCCCACTTTGATTTGTGAAATCGTTGTCATCCTATCCTCCTTCGGCACTGCCGTCTGTCTTCAGTTTTGGGTGTCTTTTTTCCTTCCGGTATCCTGCGGGGTTGTCCGGGAAGCACAACAGCCGGATGGAAATGTATCGGTCTGTTCATCGGCGGAGTCTGCCGCATTGTTTTCCTCCACCTGGATATTGCAGCAGCCTGATTTGGGTCCAAATAATTTTTTCCAGAAACCGGGTTTGGATTGCTCGCTCATGGGTCTTTTCCTCCTTGTATAAAAGTTGCATAAAAAAAATGGGTGATGATCAATGGTTAAAAAATGGTGCTGAAAGCATAGCCGCCCACAACGGCAGTGGTCCAGATGACGGCAACCATTGCCGCAACCAGCCGTTTTTTAAAAATACTGGCCAGCATGGCCATTTCCGGAATGGCCATGCCCGCACCACCGATGATCAAGGCGATAACCGCCCCCATACTCATTCCTTTCTGGGATAATGCCAGGCCGATGGGGATGGCTGTTTCCGCCCTGATGTACAGGGGAACCCCGATAACGGCGGCAATCGGGATGGCAAACGGGTTGTCGGGACCGGCCACGCGTATGACAAATTCCTGCGGGATGTATCCGTAAATGACGGCCCCGATACCGACACCGATGAGAAGATATATCAGAACGCCCCTGAAATCACCCCATGCGGAGATGAATGCCGCTTTTAATTTTTCCATGAATGTGGCCGGCGGCAGGTTTTGATGATCCACAGGACCACTGCAGCACGCTTGTTTTATCCTGACGTTTTTCACATGGTTCGCTCCGCCCGCTTTTTCCAGAAAGATGCCGAATAGCATCGACCCTGCAAAGGTGACGGTGAAATACAGCAGGCAGGCTTCAAATCCCATGAGAACCCATATCATGCTGATAATGATGGGATTGAGCAATGGCGAGGCAATCACAAACGACATGACCGGTCCGAAGGGTGCACCGGCATTGAGCATGCCCAGTGTCATGGGAATGGTGGAACAGGCGCAGAAAGGGGTCAGAGAACCGACAACCGTCCCCAGAAAATTGCCCCATACCCCGCGCCGGGACAGCCACTGTCTGAGTTTCTCCTGGGGAATATATGCCAGCATCAGTGCGACAAGGGTGCTGATGCCCAGAAAAAGAAGGGTCAGCTCAGCGGTGATCACAACAAAATATTGCAATGTGGTGGTGAATTGATTCATCAGATGTCTCCATTTTTTTTAGTGGTAGAGTGCATCTAAACAATCGGCACTCCGTTTTTCAGGGATTTTGCCATGGCGAAAATGACCTGGATCACATGAGAATCTGACAGTTCGGGCATCCCTGCTATCATATCTTCAAATTGTTTCAGGTAGCGGGCATTCGTGGATTCAAGCACCTGCAGCCCTTTTTTCGTGAGTTTGACACAGCAGATCCGGGCATCATCCATGGTTCTGATTTTGTTTACATATCCTTTTTTTTCAAGGCGGTTGACAATGCGCGTGGCCCCGCTTTTGGTAAATTTCAGGGAATATCCCACATCCTGAACCGGACAGTTCGGGGTGGTAAAAATTTTGTCCAAAGCAATGAATTCAGGCATCGTGAGGTTTTCACAGCATTCCCCGTTTATCCCTTTGGGCCCCAGATGCCATGCGATCTCGATTAAACACCGGCTGATGTCTGAAATAACGGCTCCGGACATGGTGATTTCCTTTTCTGTTACGGTAATTGCCAACGCATTGGACTTTCTTTTTAATGAAAATATAGTCCAAAAGGTTGACGCTGTCAACTATTTTTTTACGGCTCTGGCTCTGGATTTGCTTTTCTTACGTCTTACTTTGTGGTAGCATTTCTGTTAAAAAGATAACCATGGAACGAACAAGGAAAAATATATGAATACCATTCCCGGACAACTGCCCAAAGACTTGCCTTTTCCTGAACTGCCGGGGTTTTTAAGCCCCCGGGAAAAAAAGGCATACAAAGAGAAAATTAAAGAAAACCTGGTGAAAGAAAATGCCGTGTTGATCGCCCATTATTATACAGACAACGAGGTCCAGTCCCTGGCCGAAGAAACCGGCGGCTTTGTCGGCGATTCCCTTGAAATGGCCCGTTTCGGCAGAGATCATAAAGCCGATACCGTTGTGGTGGCCGGGGTCCGGTTCATGGGAGAGACAGCCAAAATCCTCACGCCGGACAAGCGGGTGCTGATGCCCACGCTGGAGGCCACCTGTTCATTGGATATCAGTTGTCCTGAAAAAGAATTCAATGCGTTTTGTGACGCCCATCCGGAGAGGACCATCGTGGTGTATGCCAACACATCGGCGGCGGTCAAGGCCCGGTCCGACTGGGTGGTGACATCGAGTATCGCCGTCCGGGTGGTGGGGTATCTTGCCCAGGAAGGGGAAAAGATCATCTGGGCACCGGATCATCACCTGGGACGCTATGTTCAAAAAGAAACCGGTGCGGATATGATATCATGGCAGGGAAACTGCGTGGTCCATGATGAATTCAAGTACGAGGAACTGATGGAATTGCGAAAAACATATCCGGACGCCCAGGTCCTGGTCCATCCGGAATCGCCCGAGCCGGTCATCGATCTGGCTGATTTTGTAGGCTCCACTTCCCAGATCATCAATGCTTGCAGGCAATCGGACAAGCAGCGCTTTATCGTTGCAACGGACAAGGGCATCTTTTTTAAAATGCAGCAGGCAGTTCCGGAAAAGGAACTGATCATTGCCCCCACCTCCAGCGAGAGCGCGACCTGCAGAAGCTGTGCCCGGTGTCCCTGGATGCAGCTCAATGACTTGAAACGCCTGTCCCGGGTCTTTGATGTGACCGGCAATGAGGTATTTGTGGCCCCTGACATCATCCAGAAAGCCTTGATTCCGCTGAACCGGATGTTTCAATTCATGAAGGCCTGACCCATTTTTGAATCTTTTCCAATTGTTGTTGTCCGAGGCCGCTTTTTTGACCTTGATTTCCCAGATCATGTGAGCTAAAAAACGGATATGAAATCCATTTTTTGTGATATCGGATCTTTGGTTAGTTCACCTTGCTGTAAAATTCTGGAAAGCATCAGCGATGGCGTGTTCACCATTGATTCCGAAAAGCGCATTACCTCTTTCAACCACTCTGCAGAGATCATCACGGGATTTAAACGGCAGGAAGCTGTCGGTCAATACTGCTTTGACATTTTCAGGGCCGATATTTGTGAAAAAGACTGCGCCCTGGATCAAACTTTCTCCCTTGAAAAATCACAAATCAACCTGCCGGCTCGTATCATCAGCAAAAACGGTGATGCGAAACCGATCCGGCTCAGCACTGCCATCCTGAAAGACGAGACCGGTGAAATCATCGGCGCCGTCGAGACCTTCAGGGATGTTTCGGAACTTGAAGCGTTGAGAAGAAGAGCCGACCATTGCTTCATGCCGGAAGACATCATCGGGCGGCATCCCAGGATAACCAAAATCTTGTCGTTTCTCCCCGATATTGCCGAAAGCGACAGCACGGTCATCATCGAAGGCCCGACCGGTTCCGGCAAAGAACTCATCGCCAGGGCCATCCATCAACTCAGCCGCCGGAAAAAGAGGCCGTTTGTCGCCCTGAACTGCGCAGCCCTGCCGGACAGCCTGCTGGAATCGGAGCTTTTCGGATATTGCAAAGGCGCGTTCACCGGTGCCACGATGAACAAGCCGGGGCGGTTTCAGGCGGCCGACGGCGGCACCTTGTTTTTGGATGAAATTTCCAGCACCTCACTTAATTTTCAGGCGGATCTGTTGCGCGTGCTGCAGGACGGCCGCATTACGCCTCTGGGGAGCAACCGCAGCAGTGTGTTGGATGTCCGTATCGTGGCTGCGGGCAATACCGAGTTGTCCCGGCTTGTGCAGGATGGCAATTTCCGTGAGGACCTTTACTATCGACTCAATGTGGTCAAAATCAGTCTGCCGTCCTTGAGGGAAAGAAAACAGGATATCCCGCTGCTGGCAGACCATTTCATCCGTCAGTTCAATCTGCGCAAAGAACGTAATGTTCAAGGACTGAGCCGGGAAGCGCTCGTCTTTCTGATGGATTACCCGTTTCCCGGCAACGTGCGCGAGCTGGAAAATATCCTCGAGTTTGCTTTCATCACCTGCAAGGGGCCAGATATCTGCCTGGAGCATCTTCCCGGAGATCTGCCGCAAGGCGTTGACCGGCCGCAGTCCGCCTTATCCGGGGCCGAACAGGAGGAAGCCGAAAAAATCCGCGCTTTGCTGCAGCAATATCCTGACAGCCGCCCCAAAGCCGCACAGGCCATGGGAGTCAGCCGCACCACCCTCTGGCGCAAAATGAAGAAATACGGCATCGATGGTGCAGAAGATGGAACATGATATGAAACGGTTTCATCATTTGAAACCATTTTCACTTTCCCCAACAGATATAAAATCTTTCTCAAATTAATTTAACTCCTTGGTATTTCAGTAAATATCTTTTTTCCTGTCAGCATGTGACACCCCTGGCATTCCTATTGCACTTCACAAGGATAATCTGCGGCGCTTTGTGACCATTGCACCGATTTTTGAAAACTGTGATGTCGGCGGATCCGATCGATGGACGTGCCGGGAAAGGAGGAATCAAAATGGAAATGCAAGCTGCACAAGTTATTGCTTTATTGATTACAGGAATCGGTGTCGGGTTCGCCTCGGGGCTGCTGGGGGTTGGCGGGTGCTTCATCATGGTCCCGGTCCAGTTCTGGGCGCTCAAGTCCATCGGGGTGGACCCTACCATCGCCATCCGTATCGCCTTTGGTACCAATCTGCTGGTCGTGCTGCCCACCGCCTTCAGCGGGGCCATGGCCCATCACAAAAAGAAAGCCGTACTGTGGAAAGCCGGGGTCACCTTCGGCATCGCAGGTGCCATAGGGGCCTTTGGCGGGGCCTTTATTGCCTCGCACCTGTCGGGTAAGGTACTGACCACGGCCTTTGGCATCGCAGTAATTATCGGAGGCATCCGCATGCTCACGGCCAGGCCGCCCAAGATCGATGAGCAACCCAGCGACAGCCTGACTGCCTTCATTCTCTGGGGTATTCCTTTGGGCATTGTCTCCGGCATCATCGGGATCGGCGGCGGGGTGTTGATGATTCCCATCATGGTCTTTTTCCTCAAATTCAAGATGCACCAGGCAGTGGGCACCTCCACGGCCCTGATGATTTTCACGGCTGTCGGCGGCGCACTTTCCTACGCCATCAACGGAATAGGTGTTCAAGGACTGCCGCCGTATTCCACAGGCTATCTCAACTGGTACCAGTGGATCATCCTGGCCGGCGTGAGCATCCCCTGGGCAGTGGTCGGCGCCAACACCGCCCATCTGCTGCCTGCCAAACAGCTCAAATGGTTGTTTATCGTTGTCATGTTCTACATGGGGCTGAAGATGTGCGGCGTGTTTG
>JAIVHE010000599.1 GCA_020201255.1 Desulfobacteraceae bacterium | reverse complement strand
CTTGATACCGGTGATCAACAGCCAGGCGGCCTAGAATTATTGCAGGGATTGGGTCGGGCATATTCCTTCTGATTGAACCGGGTGCTTCCTTGCGGGCAATACTGCCTGCTGCAACAGCGTAATAACCCACAACCTGTTTGCCGTCACAGACAACATAAGTTCGGGAACCGCCATGAAGATCATTTTTCAGTGCACGATGAATCAGCCATTCGTTGAGCGACATAATCGAACAATTAAAACCGGCTGTCCGGTGATCCTTGGACAACGGCAGTGGTGGGATTAATCGTCCCATGGGGCTTTATGGGCCAGAAGCTTCTGAACGGCCTTGTTCTCTTTCAGCGGCATATCCAGAGCAGCTTCAAACGCATTAAATGATTCTTCATCCAGTATAAAACAACGTCGATCACAAAGAACCTGTTCTGCTTCGCGGCAAGCTGCATCTATAATGAAATCGGTCAGATTTTTATGTGTTTCCATGCAGGCACGATCAATCAGCTTTCGCTGGTCCGGGAAAGCGCGTATATTGATAGCTGATGTGCGCCTGCCTGCAAAAGTATTTTGATGACTCATATTTTTATCTCCAATAGTGTGGTTTGAAGTCAAACTATACAAGCCTGTGTAGCTATTGTCAACACAAAATAAGAATCATTCTGCCCTGGTTCAGCCACATCTCCAGGGAATCAATTGGGGTCAGACCCCATTTAATTCGAGGCAGCATATTATATAATCAATTGGGGTCAGACCCCATTTAATTCGGATTTAATTCTTTTCCTTTTAATGGAATTGAAAAGGAAGGGTTACCTGGAACTCTTCGCCTGTTTCTTCAAAGACCGGGGTTGCACCGAGTTTTGCCGCTTCCAGACTTCCAGACAGACCATGGGGATGCCTCTGCCAAGTTTGTCGATGTATCTGAGGTTTTCCATGAACTTTAAAATCACCGGGTTCACAGCATAGGAAACCCCGCTTTTGAGTTTTTCAATGGTGACAGTGTTGGGAAGCCTGCCGGGACTGATGAATTCAATCCGGTCGGCAAACTGCCGGATCCTGATCCGGGCGCCATGGATGGCATAGTTTCTGTGAATGCAGGCGTTGACAATCAGTTCCCTGAATACCTTTTCAGGATACATCTTTGAGGTGGTCACCCGTTTGGCATGTTCAATGGTTGACGGTTCTTTGATATTATGGCGTATCACCGTCAGGGTGGTATCGATCTGAAAATCCAGCGAACCTTCGATCACCTGCCGGTCTATCAGTTCACCCCCCACATCTGTTCCTGTAAAATGTGCATAGCTCACACTGGCATTCATGAGAAATTTCTGCGGGTGGATGCCGAAAACCAGAAGGCCGCCGATGGTAACATTTCCTTCGGGCGTGAGAATATCCGTGTTTTTTAAAAGGGTCTCAAGATTTTCTTCTTCATCGATATCGATATTGTATCTTTGAAAATAGGAAGAGATCCGGGGAATATTGAGGTCTTTGATGGATGTTTTTTCCACCGGATTCAAGTCATAATGAAACATACCGGCATGCTGAAACATCCGCATCAGTTCGCCCTGGGTCGCTGTCCTGGTTGTGGAACCTATCCGGATAAAATAAATGGTATCCGGATGGACTTCCTGGCGTTTGAACTCCACGGAGCTGTTTTCTCCCTGGTCAAGGAGATTTTGAATGTGTTCTGGTTTTTTCATAAATAATGGGGTAATAATGGTAATAATGGGGTCGGACCCGGATAAGTTCTTTTAATTGTTGAAAATGTGGTTAAAAAGAAGCGGTTTTTGATGCTTAATGCGAATATTTGCAGAGTCGAAATTTTCCTTTGAATACTTCAACCATATTTCAGCTTCATCTTTCAAATATGACCTCACCTGCTTCAATATCGTTCAAAAAGCTGCCTGTGGCATCAGGTTGGACAGGCATTATGTCGTAAGGTATTGTATTTATAAGTTCTCGTAGTAATCTCCTGTATTTCATGGACAACGGCAGATATGTTTCATTGCTTTTTTGAAATACGGCAATATCAATATCATTTGGTGAGTCAGATGTAATAAATGAACCGAAGATAATAATTTTGTGGATTTCTTTTTCGTTGGCCAGGGAGTTTATTATCTGTTTTTTAATCTGCTCTTTCTGTTTTATAGAAAGTTTCATTTGTTATTGGACCTTGCATGTAATATTTTTTTGATTCCTGAC
>JAIVHE010000046.1:10467-15017 GCA_020201255.1 Desulfobacteraceae bacterium | reverse complement strand
CGAACTGGCCCGCCGGCTCAAACTGATCCCGGAAGACCAGTTCACCTTCACCTGGGTGACAGATTTTCCCCTCTTTGCGTACGATGATACGGAAAAGCGGTACCAGGCCCTGCACCATCCGTTTACCGCCCCCAGTGAAGCAGATATCCCCAAGCTTGACACCGCACCTCTGGAAGTCAATTCACGGGCCTATGATCTGGTGCTCAACGGCATTGAAATCGGCGGAGGCAGTATCCGTATCCATGACACACGTCTGCAGGAAAAGGTTCTGGACTGCCTGGGTATCAAACAAAAAGAGGCCCATGAAAAATTCGGCTTTCTGCTGGAGGCCCTGGCATCCGGAGCCCCTCCCCACGGCGGCATTGCATTCGGCCTGGATCGGCTCATCATGCTGTTGTGCAAGGAAGACTCCATCCGGAACGTCATTGCCTTTCCCAAAACACAGAAGGCCACCTGCCTGTTAACACAAGCCCCTTCGGTTACATCCGGGGCCCAGTTGCAGGAACTGGGCATCAAGATATCCAAAATTGAGGAGAATCGCATATAGATTCGGCTTCTCATATATTGACCAAGCCCCCTGTGGGTGCCTTGTGACCGGACCGTCAGATGCCGACATCTCGGGCCGGGCGCAAGGCACCCACAGGGAGCGGCCTTCGGTCAGCCGAATGGTATTGCGTTACATGTCTTTTCCTTGTGTCTTGGCTATGGCCCTGTCTGTTTGCGCTTTACATGGAGGATGGGGGTATTGAATACCAGGGCGGATACATTTTCGTCCCGCTTGACTTTTAACTCCAGAGAATCTTTATCGATTTCAAAATATTTGGAAATCACATCCACAATATCCTGCTGCAGATCTGTCAAGGTAGTGTCGTTGACTTCGAGTTTGTCATAAATCAAAGAGAATTGGAGCCGCTTTTTGGCGTCATCTTTGCTGGTTTTTTTGGTGGTGAACCGTTTGAATAATCCGCTGAGCATGAAAATTCTCCTTATTGTTTTAACCCGAATGTCTTGCTGATTTTGTGCCACATGCTGGTTTTGTAGACAGGCATTTCAATGGGAAGATCTTCTTCTCCGTCGAGGCGCCTGGCAATCTGCCGAAATGCTGCCCCGGCCTTTGAATCACTCTGAAGCACTAAGGGAGTACCGGTATTGGAAGAAATCAATACCTTTTCATCCATGGGAACCAGTCCCACAAGATCAATGGACAAGACTTCCAGAACATCTTCATGACTGAGCATTTCACCACGCATAACCCGTGCCGGTTCAATACGGTTGACAATCAGTTTGGGTTGTCACTCTGGGAAGCGGGAATCAAAAAAAGGTTTTCAATTCTTCTGTCCCGGATAGCAGCCTGTTCTACCTTGCACTTGCCCAGGACCACATCCACAATATTAAAGACAATCCGGTTTTCAAGGCCCATGACAACATCCAGATTGCGCAATCCGATATCCATATCCACAATGGCCACCCGATTGCCCTCCAGAGCAAGGGCTGCGCCAATGGAAGAGGTGGCGGTGGTCTTGCCTACGCCGCCTTTTCCGGATGTGACAACAATGATTTTTCCTTCCAAATTCGCACCTCTTTTTGTAATGTATGTTTACACCGCTTCCGGCCAGGGCATTTTTTTAAAAGGATTTGTCTTCATGTAATCCTGAACCAGGATGCTTTTATTTTTCACACAGGCAAACTCCGGCATGGCATGGCTTGTTTCTTCACTGCCGGCAGCCGTAATTGTACCAATTTTAATACTGGTGGGGTCAAAGGCAAGGGCAAACACAATGGCTGTTTCATTTTCCGGATTTCCGGCATGGACTTTTCCAGCCAGTCTGCCCAGTACAATGATATCACCGCCGGCAAGGATTTCCGCACCCGGGTTGACATCTCCGAAAATCACCACATGCTTTCTTGTATCAATCTTCTGGCCGGACCTGACCCTGCCCCGCAGCATCAGCACATCACTGCGGTGGTGGTTCCAGCCTTTGGAAAGATCCCGTTGCCTGATTCTTTGTGTGGGAACCGATTGTTTTTTGGGCGGACTTGTCACCCTGCCCACCTCAAATTTTTCAATCAACCGGGTTTTGACAAGCGCGAACAGATCCTCATGGCCCCGGCCATCTCCCATGTCTATGACCACACTGGCATTGACAGCCAGATGTTTCAACTTTTTGAAGATCTTGTCGACTTCGGTGATCAAGACATCTTCAGGCCTGGAAGGATCCAAAGAAATCCATAGTCCCCCTCCTACCCCCTTGATTTTTACAGGGGTGGCGTTTTCAAAATGTATCATAGTATCGGTTTGGCAAATGTCTTTTTATCCTGCGTATAAATTTTAGGGAATATATGAAATCGGGCAAACCATGTCAAGCAATGAAAATGAGAATCACACAATTGCAAAATAATTGTTTTTCTATTGACACCTGAAAAAGAGGGTCTATAATACGCTGCTATGAATATGTTCTTATGCATAGAAACAAACAACCACAATCACCTGCCTGCAGGCCCTGCTCAAGACAGCATCCCTGTATTTGAAAGAACTGCAACACAGCTGTTTTCCGGTAACAACCTGATCTTTCACGCCTTTTGTGTTGCCCTACCCTGTGAATGCTGGTAAAACCCCTAATGGAGGATGCGTATGTTAATCGTAATGAAAAAAGGCACAACCGAAGATAATGTCCGGGCGGTTGTTGCAGCTGCTGAAAAAAGAGGCTATACAGCCCGGCCCATTCCCGGAGGAGACCGGGTGTCCATCGGCATATTGTACAACAAAGGATCTGTGGATGCCGGGCATTTTCTGGGCTTTGACGGTGTAAAGGAGGTTATTCCGGTGACAAAACCCTATAAGCTTGTCAGCCGGGAGTTCAGGCAGGAAAATACCCAGGTGAAAGTCGGTGATGCTGTTTTCGGCAATGGCACCATGCCCGTGATTGCGGGTCCCTGTGCTGTTGAAAGTCAAGAACAGGTGCTGGCCATTGCAAAATCGGTAAAAAAAGCCGGGGCCAAACTCTTCAGAGGGGGGGCTTTCAAGCCCAGAACATCCCCCTATTCCTTCCAGGGCCTTGGAAAAAAAGGACTTGAATACCTGGTCCGGGTCAGAGAAGAAACCGGGCTTCCCGTGGTCACCGAAGTCATGGATACGGAAACATTTGATATGGTGGAAGCCTGTGTCGACGTCATCCAGATCGGTACCCGGAACATGCAGAATTTTTCTTTGCTGCGCCGGGCCGGAAGATCACAAAAACCGGTTATTTTAAAGCGTGGCATGTCAGCCATGCTCGAGGAATGGCTCATGGCCGCAGAATATATTCTGGAAGAAGGAAATCCGAGTGTGATCCTTTGTGAACGCGGTGTCCGCACCTTTGTGCGCCACAGCAGAAACACCCTGGACCTGTCTGTTGTGCCGGCAGTGAAAAAAGAAAGCCATCTGCCCGTAATCGTTGATCCCAGTCATGCTGCCGGTGTACGGGACCAGGTGGTATGGCTGGCCTATGCCTCTGCCGCACTGGGCGTTGACGGCCTCATGATCGAGGTCCACAACCACCCGGAAGAGGCATTGAGCGACGGTGCCCAGTCTTTGTATCCAGACCAGTTTGCACGGGTCATGGAAAAAATGAATGCCATCCGGGCCGTCATTGAATCCCCATGATAAAAACCCATCATATCCAGGGAAAATGGGGATCCTCCTATATCCATGTGGGGGAACGCCTGGCCGACATCGGGGCATATCTGCCGGACCGGCCTTTGGTGATCATCACCGATGAAAACATAAAAACCCTTTACGGCCATGCCTTCCCCAAAGGGCCTGTGATAACCATCGGTATGGGTGAGCAGATCAAGACCCTTGCCACAGTGGAAAATATCGTAACGAAGCTTATGGATTCGGGATGTGACCGCTCCAGTTTTATTCTGGGAATCGGCGGGGGAATTGTCTGTGACATCACCGGATTTGTGGCTTCCATCTTCCTGCGGGGGGTGGATTTCGGATTTGTTTCCACCTCCCTTTTGTCCCAGGTGGATGCCAGCCTGGGAGGAAAAAACGGGGTCAATTTGTCTGCTTTCAAAAATATGGTAGGGGTATTCAACCAGCCCGGGTTTGTGATCTGTGACCTGGAGATGCTCAAGACCCTGCCAGAAGCTGAAATCTCCAACGGACTGGCCGAAATTGTCAAACATGCCTTGATTGCAGATGCCGATCTGCTGGCCTTTATTGAAGAAAACCGGCAAAGAGCATTGCAATTGGACCCACAGGTCATTTTGCACCTGGTTTCTGAATCTGTGGCCATCAAATCCCGGGTGGTACAACAGGATGAACAGGAGAAGGGCGAACGGCGCAAACTCAATTTCGGACACACCATCGGACATGCCATTGAAAAAATTGATCCTTGCGGCCACGGCCGGGCCGTTTCCCGGGGCATGGCTGCAGCGGCCCTTTTTTCTCACAAAAAAGGGTACCTGGCTGCAACGGATGTGGACCGTATTTTCACCCTGCTCAATGGGCTTGGCCTTCCCACAGACCTGGATTATGATTTCAGCAAGATTCTGGCAGCTGTTGG
>JAIVHE010000046.1:0-10387 GCA_020201255.1 Desulfobacteraceae bacterium | reverse complement strand
CCGCCCCGGACCACCCGTTGCCGTCCGTCCCCTTTATACACCGGATTATCGGTTTTATGGACCTGATAGGCATGTTCATCATACATGTCTTTGCACCATTCACCGACATTGCCGCCCATGTGATACAGCCCCAAATCATTGGCATAAAAACTGTCCACCGGTGCGGTGCGGCCGCTGTAGGGTGTATTGTCACAGGTGCCGCAGTTGGCTTTGGGCTGAAAATCCTCCCTTCCCCAGGCATAGGGAATCTTGCGGCCCCTTTCTCTGCAGGCATATTCCCACTGTGCTTCGGTGGGCAAAGAAAACCTGTGGACGCTTTGCTGGTTGAGTTCCAGGATAAATTCGCGGACCTGTTCAAAAGAAACCATTTCCACGGGATTGGTGTCTGTATCCTGGAATCGGGAGGGGTTGGTTCCCATGAGCGCCTGCCATTGTCTTTGGGTTACTTCATGGGCCCCCATCCAATATCCATCCAGGCATACCCGGTGAACAGGGAATTCATTTTTCCGGCATCTGCCGGCATTTTCATGGCACCCCATGGCAAAGCATCCGCCGGGAATCCAGACAAAAACCATACCTGTAACAGGGTCCTGCCAGTGGTCACCGGTATGCTTTTCGTCCAGAACCTCCCGGAACAGCAGCCGGCTGCTGCAATCTCCTGCATATTTCCACAATTCCAAATCGTTCCAGAGTTTTTCCGCTTTTGGATCTCCCAGATCATAGGCCTTCCTGGTCCAACATTTTGCCATGACAGGATCTTTCAGCACCCCGTCACCATCATAATAAGCCCGGGCAAGTTCCCGCATGGCCCGTGTATCACCCTGTCGTGCTGCAAGGGTCAAATCAGTGATTTGCCGGCTGTCCAGCGCATAACCCAGCGCATTCCCCCAGAAAAAAACAGTAAGCACCAGAATGATCCGACATAAACCCGGGTTTTTCATGCTACCTCCCAACAATTTTTGGCCATCGTTATTTTTTTAAGTATAACAGGTTTGTCTTCAGTTTTCTAAAAATTTTCTTGACAAATACGTATTAATCCTATTTAATAGTAAAAATGAACAAAAAACAGGAAATCACAGTGGACCGATTCACCCGATTGTGCAAAGCCAAGGGGCTAAAAATCACCCCCCAGCGGATGGCGGTGTATGAAGCACTGAAAAACTCAAAAGAGCATCCCAGTGCAGACCGCATCCATAAACAGCTTATGCCCACATTTCCCAGCATTTCGCTGGATACAGTGAACCGCACCCTGATCACCTTTGCCCGGATCGGTATTATCAATGTGGTGGAAGGTCAGGGAGATCCCAGGCGGTTTGATCCCAACCGGGAAGACCACCATCATTTTTATTGCCTGTCCTGCACTAAAATTTTCGATTTCCATGACCCTGACCTGGAACAGATCCGGATTCCAGACCAGGTCACCCGGATGTTCACCATAACCGGAAAACGGCTGTGTCTGTCCGGCTATTGTAATGAATGCCGGCACCAGAAAGCAGAAACAGCAGCACCAGCCAACTAGTTTATAATTTTTTAAAACCTAAAGGAGAAAGATCCATGCCAAGTCTCAAAGGAACCAAGACCGAAAAAAATCTGTTAACCGCATTTGCCGGTGAATCCCAGGCCAGAAACCGCTATACCTATTTTGCCAGCGCAGCCAAAAAAGAAGGATTTGTTCAGATATCCGACATTTTCAGCGAAACAGCCGACCAGGAAAAAGAGCACGCCAAAAGGCTGTTCAAGTTTCTGGAAGGTGGTGAAGTGGAAATCACCGCTGCATTCCCGGCCGGTGTCATCGGCACCACGGTTGAGAATTTAAAAGAAGCCTCCGCCGGCGAAGCCTATGAGTGGACACAAATGTATCCGGGCTTTGCCGCTGTTGCAAAAGAAGAAGGATTCGATGCCATTGCCGCGGTATTTGAAGCCATCGCCGTTGCGGAAAAACAGCATGACAAAAGGTATAAGGATCTGGTTGCCAATATTGAAGGCGGCAAGGTCTTCAGAAAAGATGCCCCTGTCACATGGCGCTGCCGCAACTGCGGATATCTGCATGATGGCTCCGAAGCCCCTGAAATGTGCCCGGCCTGTGCCCATGAACAGGCCCATTTTGAAGTGTTGGGTGAAAACTGGTAAGCCGTTTATACCCCGGCAACCCTTTTGATAAAAAACATATGGATCAGGCCCTGGAAGCCCTACATAAGGCATTCAGGGCCTGAAGTTTTTCCCCTGGCCGGCCTGATCACTGAATATCTGTCACATTGGATCGTGTATTATGAGAAACCTGGTGGAGCCCCTAGGTGTGCTGTGACAGGACCGTCAGAGCTGGAGGGGCCGGCAGACATGCCAGAATGGGAGGACCGTACACGAATGATCTGTTCCTTTGCTGAAAAACTTACGGTAATCAGCCCCCCTGGGACAAGGACACCCCATGGAACGATGCAAGATCTGGTACGCTTATGGCAAATATCCAGGTGGATCATTCATTATTTGACAAAAAGCCCATATGTCCCTATAGTTGTTGAAAATGCATGTACAAGGAATTACCATCTTACATTAATGGTAATGGCCCCTAGTATGTAAGAGCATGTAAGAATATTAACCCAAATTCAAAAATAGGATGTAACCATGGCAGACAATATCATAGAAATTGACGACGATGGCTTCGAAAAAAAGGTACTGGAATCAGAAAAACCCGTAATGGTGGATTTCTGGGCTCCCTGGTGCGGCCCCTGCAAAGCCATTGCCCCTACTGTGGAAGCCCTTGAAAAAGAATATGGTGACCAG
Organism: Desulfobacteraceae bacterium; assembly: GCA_020201255.1. Lineage (GTDB taxonomy): Bacteria > Desulfobacterota > Desulfobacteria > Desulfobacterales > Desulfobacteraceae > Desulfotignum. Next base: position 7,606 of record JAIVHE010000046.1, on the reverse strand, counting down.
ATGACCTTTGCCAAGGTCAATGTGGATGAAAATCCCATAAGCCCCAGCAAATATGGGGTGCAGGCCATACCCACCCTGATTTTTTTCAAGAATGGAGAAATTGCCGAACAGATTACCGGCATGGTTGGCAAAGAAAAACTGGAGCAGACCATTAAGAATGTCTTGTAAGGAGACTTTTGTATGACCGATTTTGATTATGATCTTGTGATCATCGGTGCCGGTCCGGCCGGACTCACCGCCCACCAGAACGCAAAAGAAGTGGTACTCAGCGACAAAAGTCTTACCGCCAAAAGCCTGATCATAGCCTCCGGTGCCTCCCCCAAAAAACTGGGAATAGGAGAAGACCGGTATATGGGCAAGGGAATTTCTTTTTGCGCCACCTGTGACGCTCCTTTTTTCAAGGATAAAACCGTTGTGGCCATCGGTGGCGGGGATACAGCTGTACAGGAATCCATTTACCTGACAAAGTTTGCAAAAAAAGTCTACCTGGTCCACCGCAGAGATGAACTGCGGGCTGCCAAAATCCTCCAAGAAAGAGCATTTGCCAACGATAAGATTGAAATGGTATGGGACACCGTAGCCACTGGCGTTGAAGGTCTTTTTGGCATCGAAGGGGTCCATGTCAGAAATGTCAAAACCAATGTGGAAAAGACCCTTGCGGCCAGCGGATGTTTCATCTGGGTCGGCACCTTACCCAATACAGAATTTTTAGGTGATGATGTAAAAACAGATGAATTTGGATTTATCCGGGCCGATGCCCGGATGCAGACAAATGTACCCGGGGTATTTGCGGCAGGTGATATCAGGGACACCCCTTTACGTCAGGTTTCCACAGCTGTTGGAGACGGCGCCATAGCAGCTGTGTCTGCAGAACACTATATTGAGAATCTATAAAATGAAACACTGTATTTTTTTGGTATGTCTGGTATTTCTTTTGTCCGGCTGTGCACTGTTTGAAGATTCCCGCCGCATGGAAAAAACCGCTGAACAGCTTGCTGCAGAAGGCGCATCCGCATTTATGCGTGAAAAATACAAAGCTGCGGTAAAGACATATACTGATCTCAGAGACTGGTACCCATTTTCCAAATATGCGATCCTGGCGCAGCTGAAAATCGCAGATGCCCACTTTCATCTCAAAGAATATGACCAGGCGATTCTTGCCTATGAACAATTTGAGAAAATGCACCCCAGAAACGAGGCGATTCCTTACATTATCAATCAAATCGGTCTGTGCTGGTTCAACCAGATGGATACTGTGGACCGAGACCCCACTCCGGCAAAAAATGCCCTGGCCCAGTTCAAAAGACTGATGGAGCAGTTTCCAGACAGTGAGCATGCCCAAAAAGCACCGGATCTTATTGCTGCCTGTATTGACAAAATTGCCGGTCATGAACTCTATGTGGGACAGTTTTATTTAAAAACCGGTCAATACCAGGCCGCACTGAGGCGCTTTGAATATATTGTGGAGTTTTATCCCGGCACGGATCAAAGCCAGACTGCCTTGAATCTCATTTCTGAAAGCGCGGCCCTGGCAGATGCCGCTAAAAAAGAGTAGTTTTTTCTTTACTTTTTTTCACAGAAGGGGTATAGAGTTCAGGTTGATTTTTTGATAATAAGAATGTTTCTTTCAGGAGTGTATGATATGTCCAAAGAATGTGCTATTTGCGGAAAAAAACCCATGGTCGGCAACAATGTCAGCCATGCCCACAACCTGAACAAAAGAAGGTTCAACCCCAATCTCCAGCGGGTCCGTGCCCTTGTCAAAAAAGGCTGCGTCAAAAGGGTCGACGTTTGCACCAGCTGCATCAAAGCCGGCAAGGTTACCAAGGCCGCATAAAAAAAACCAGATTACCCACAGACGGTTACAGCATTTTAGCAGCCAGTTCCGCCAAATCCGAGCGCTCCCCTTTTTCCAGGTTGATGTGTGCATACAGCGGCTGGCCTTTCATTTTTTCAATGATATAGGCCAGGCCATTGGTCTGGCTGTCCAGATAGGGATGATCGATCTGGAAAATATCACCGGTAAACACAATTTTTGTGCTCTCTCCGGCCCGGGTGATGATGGTTTTCACTTCATGGGGTGTCAGGTTCTGGGCTTCGTCCACAATAAAAAACACCCGGACAATGGATCGCCCCCTGATATATGAAATGGGGGTGATCACTATCTTTTCTTCTTCAATGAGTTCCCGGATCTGTTTGGACTGGGAATTGTTTTCATTAAAATGATTCTGGATCACTGCCAGGTTATCATATAAAGGCTGCATATATGGATCCAGCTTGGAAGCCACATCCCCGGGCAGAAACCCCAGGTCCTTGTTGCTCAGGGGAACTACCGGCCTGGCAATAAATATCTGGCGGTACAGCTGTTTTCTGGCCAAGGCTGCTGCCAGGGCCAGCAGGGTTTTTCCTGTACCGGCTTTTCCCGACACCGTAATCAGCGGGATATCCGGATTGAGCATGGCATTGAGGGCAAAGGTCTGCTCGGAATTTCTGGGTTTGATGCCATAACATATCTGGGGCTGAACAGATTTAACAGTCTGGGTCCGGCCGTCATAAAACGCCAGCGCAGAATTGGATCCGTTTTTCAAAATCAGATTCTCATTGGCATAAAACTCTTTTTCCACTCCCAGGCTTGTTTTGGACACTTCATAGGGCTTTTTAAACAGGTTGTCAAAAACATCCGGCCGGACATGCTCCACCACCTGCAGTCCGGTATACATATCTGATATGTTTTCAACAAATTTTGAATCGTAGTTTTCGGTTTTCAACCCAATGGACCTGGCCCGAAGCCGCAGGTTCACATCTTTGGTAACAAAGACAACGTTCTGGAATTTATATTTTCTGGCAATGGAATAGGCAATATTCAAAATCTTTATATCCGGCGTGATGTCGGTAAAATTTTCCTTGATTTTATCCTCCAGCTTTACATCCAGGCAAATGGCAATGGACCCTTTGCCTTGTTCAATGGGTACCCCGCCGTTGAACATTTTATCAGAGGACAGTGCGTCCAGGTTTCGTAAAAAATCCCTGGCATTACAATTGATGACATTGTTTCCCTTTTTGAATTTATCCAGTTCTTCAATAACCGTAATGGGAATATATATGTCATTGTCCTTGAACTGGTGAATGCAACCACTGTCATGAAGAATAACATTGGTATCCAGGATAAATTTTTTTTTCATACAGATCTTCCTTATGTTTATGCAAGTGCTGAAAAAAGCATGTGCTCCGTTGACATATTGATCACTTGTTTGCCGATTCCTTACTCATGGTGGACAATGCGTTTGACATCCAGTACCTTTTTGACCCGCCGCAGTTCAGACATGATTTTACGCAGCTGATTCGAACTTTCCACCATAACCGTAAAATACAACATGGCCACACCGGTATCCGAGGTGTCGGTTTTGGCATTCAAAATATTGGCCTTATTTTTGGATATCACCGAGGCAATATCCGCCAGCAGTCCGAACCGATCATCGGTTTTCAACCGGATACTGGCTGGATAGGACTCAGAATACTCTCCACCCCACTGCACCTCGATCAGCCGTTCCGGGCTCATTTTCATGACATTGAGGCAGTTTTTCCGATGGATGGTTACCCCCTGACCCTGGGTAATATAACCGGTGATGGGATCTCCGGGAAGGGGGTTGCAGCACTTGGAAAACTTTACCAGAACATCGTTGAGTCCCTTTACAATGATACCGGTATCTGATTTCCGGTGCCGGTTATCCGCCGCTTTGGGCAGGATGACTTCCTCTTTGGCTTCCTGTTCTAATTGGGGCACGGCCTTGTTCAGAATCTGCATGGGGGTCAATTTTCCGAAACCCACATGGGCAATAAGATCATCCACGGTTCTGAACCCGAAAGTGTCTGCTATTTCCTTTATTTTTCCGGATTTGATCAAGGCATTAAAATTCTGATTTTTCTTCCGGAACAATTTTTCACACATTTCTCTGCCCAGGGAATAGGACCGTTCTTTTTCCCGGGCATTGATCACAGCCCGAATTTTTGTCCTGGCCTTGACGGTCTTGACAAAAGCGAGCCAGTCCGGGCTGGGGGCGTGCCCTTTGGTGGTGATGATTTCTACCGTATCACCGGTTTTCAGCTTATGGGCCAAAGGAACGATCTTGCCGTTGACCTTGGAACCGGTGCATTCCGCCCCCACTTCAGTATGGATCCTGTAGGCAAAATCCACGGGTGTGGCGCCTTTGGGAAGGGTTTTGATATCGCCCGCAGGCGTGATCACATAGATTTCATCGGGAAACAGGTCAATGCGAACATTTTCCAGAAATTCATCCGGATCATTGAAATTTTCCTGGTTTTCCACAAGGTTCCGGATCCAGGCAAACATTTCACCGGTGTTTTCATCAACGCGGGTGCCTTCCTTGTAGCTCCAGTGGGCCGCAATTCCGGATTCTGCGATCCGGTCCATCTCCCGGGTCCGGATCTGGATTTCCACCCGCTCTCCTTTGGGACCGATGACCGTGGTGTGGATGGACTGGTACATGTTGGGTTTGGGATTGCCGATATAGTCTTTGATCTTGTAATAGATGGGCTTCCACATGGAATGGATGGCGCCCATGGCGGCATAACACTGGGGAACGGTATCCAGAATGATGCGGAAGGCGATGATATCATACACCTCATCAAAATCCAGATCCTGGGAAATCATTTTCTGGTAAATGCTGTAGTGCTGCTTATACCGGCCCTTGATATCACAGGGCAGTTCCATTTCCTCCATTTTATAGTGAAGGCTTGTGGAAACCTCTTTGATATACGCTTCTTTTTCATCCTTGGCCCGGTTTACGAGGGCATCGATACGTTCATACTCATCGGGCATGGTATAAAAAAAGGCAATCTCTTCCAGCTCATGCTTGACCCAGAATATCCCCAGGCGGGCCGCAATGGGGGCATAGATATCCAGAGTCTCCTGGGCGATAGCCGCCTGTTTATCAGGCTTTTTGTGATATTTCAACGTCCGCATGTTGTGGAGCCGGTCCGCCAGCTTGATGAGTACCACCCGGATATCATCGGCCATGGCCAGGATCATTTTCCGCAAGGATTCGGCCTGCTGGGCCACCTTGTTGGAAAAAGGAAGAGCCGACAGCTTGGTCACCCCTTCCACAATATGGGCCACCCCGGGTCCGAACATGTCCGCAATATCTTCTTTGGTGGCCGGGGTATCTTCAATGACATCATGAAGCAGGGCCGCTGCAATACTTTCCACATCCAGACGCATGTCTGCCAGAATCTGGGCCACCTCCAGGGGATGGGACAGATAGGGTTCTCCCGACAGCCGTACCTGGCCCTCATGGACCCGGGCGGAATACACATAGGCCCGGTCTATGATATCCAGTTCCGCCTCAAGATTATACTCGACAATGGTATCCAGTATGTCGGTGATTCGAATCATGAACCGAGGTACCCTGCCCGGCTGCTGACCGGTATCTGTTTAATAGGCTTTGGCAAACAGCACCCGCTGCTCACTGGGTTGTTTACAACAGATACAATGACCATTTTCCTTTGGGCTGTCAAATGGAATGCACCGGATGGTGACGGACAGATCTTTTTTGATCTGTTCTTCACATTCCTGGGACCCGCACCAGTGGGAAAAGACAAAGGCCCCGTTATGGGCACCTCCGGTTTTTTTATACAGATCATAAAACCTCTGGTTGTCGTCTATAGTGAAGGTATTGGCCTTTTGAAATGCCAGGGCCCGGTCAAACCGTCATCATCGGAATGCACCATGATCATGCCGCCGATCATCCGGGTGGATGTCCCCCAGGAGGTGGTCCAGGCATATTGTTCCTGGCCGTCCTCGTTCTGGAATCTGATATTTGATCCCTTTGCAAAATTCTGGCCCAGAAAATGGGAGGTGCCTGCCTGGAGTGCACGACGGTCCTGCATCATGGCCTCGATACAGGTGGTATCCTCCGCCCCTGGAAATCTTTCAGAAATGGTTTTGCTGCCTTTGATCACAGGTATGGCCAGTCGTTCCTCCACAAACTGTGCATACAGATCCAGCATCTGCCGGGTCCTTTGTACGGCTTCTTCTTGTGTGGCATGGGCTGTATGCCCTTCCTGCCACAAAAATTCGCTGGTTCTTAAAAACATGCGGGTGCGCATCTCCCACCGGACAACATTGGCCCACTGATTCAAGAGAATGGGCAGATCCCGATAAGAAGAGGTCCATCTGGACATGGACTCGCCGATGATGGTTTCGGATGTGGGCCGGACAATCAACGGTTCCGCCAGCTCTCCTGCGGGCACCAGTTTCCCGTCTTTGTCTTTTTCCAGTTTATGGTGGGTAACCACGGCACATTCTTTGGCAAACCCATCCACGTGTTCCGCTTCTTTTTCCAGGTAGGACAAGGGAATGAACAAAGGAAAATAGGCGTTTTTCACCCCGGTTTTCTTGAATTCAGCATCCATCTGGTTCATGATGTTTTCCCAGATGGCATACCCCCAGGGTTTCATGACCATACACCCCCTGACAGGAGAATTTTCCGCCATGTCCGCTGCCTTGATGACCTCCTGGTACCACTGGGCATAATCCTGCTCCCTGGTAGGGGTGATTGCCGCTTTATTCTTTGTTCCCATTCATATCCTCCGAATTTTTCGTCATTTTATCAATTTCATACAGCAGCTGGGCCACAAGCTGGTCCTGGGCCACTTTTTTATATACCTTGCCTTTTTTAAACAAAATTCCTGTGCCGTCTGCGCCGGCAATGCCGATATCCGCTTCCTTTGCTTCACCAGGCCCGTTCACCACACACCCCATAATGGCAACTTTAATCTGAGTATCCCGCTCAAGTAAAGCTTTTTCTACATCTTCGGCAATTTTAAACAGATTGATACGGCATCTGCCGCAGGTGGGACAGGAAATGATCTCCGGCCCCCGGTTTCGCAATCCCAGCGCCCGCAATATTTCATAACCGGTGCGCACCTCTTCCACGGGATCACGGGTCAAGGACACCCGGATGGTGTCTCCCAGTCCCCGGGCCAACAGCATGCCGATGCCGATAGCGGATTTGGTGATACCGGCATACAGCCCGCCGGCTTCGGTAACCCCCACATGAAACGGTACATCGGTTCGATCTGACAGCAGCTCATACGCTGCCACGGTCCTGGCCACATCCGAGGCTTTCAGGGAAATCTTGATATCGTAAAACCCCAGATTCTCCAGTATCCGGATATTGGCCATGCCGCTTTCCGCCATGGCTTCTGCCGTATTGCCCAGGCGCTGTGCAATCTCTTTTTCCAGGGATCCCGCATTGACACCGATACGGATGGGAATGCCATGGAATTTTGCACAATCCACCACTTGTTTCACCTTGTGGCGGTCCCCGATATTGCCGGGATTGATGCGCAGTCCATCTGCTCCTGATTCAGCTGCGGCCAGGGCCAGCCGGAAATCAAAATGGATGTCTGCAATCAGCGGAATGGTGATACGGTCCTTGATCTGCCGTATGGCACATGCATCCGCCATTTCCGGCACCGCCACCCGGATGATCTCGCACCCGGCCTTTTCCAGGGTTTTGATCTGGCGGACCGTGGCATCCACATCCCGGGTCTGTGTATTGGTCATGGACTGGACGGAAACCGG
>JAIVHE010000348.1 GCA_020201255.1 Desulfobacteraceae bacterium | reverse complement strand
ACGGTCATTTCATTGAGCAGTTCATTGAGCCAGGTGACCTGTTCCGCCTTTATTTCCCTGACCACCAGACTGACAATGGTGTTGAGGCTGGCACCGCAGGACAAAAGGTAGCCTGCCTGGATAAAATCTTGCCGGGTGGTGGAAGAATGGGTGAACAACCCGGTATCTTCATATATCCCCAGGGCCATAACAGTGGCTTCTTCCGGGGTGGGGATGATATTTTTTTTTTGGAGTATCTCGCTCAATATGGTGATGGTGGCACCATAGGGTTTGAAAATTTCCATTGTGGCTGTCACATCGTCAGGTCCCACAGGATGGTGGTCATATACATGGATGGCGAGATTGTTTTTGTCCAGCAGGTCTTGTACACCGGTGAGCCTGTTTTTCTGCCGGGTATCCACCAGAACAAGGGTGCGGGTTTCTGAAAAATCAATGGAGGCCGGGTCTGCCATGTTGAACAGATAGCTCATGGAGGAGATAAAAAAATCCCGCAGGCTTTTTTCCTGGGAACCGGGAAAAATGATCAGCGCATCCGGGTAGAGTTTCTGGGCAGCCAGCATGGCGGCAATGGCATCATAATCTGCATTTACATGGCTGGTGATAATGGTATTGGCCTGGATGCCTTTTTTTTTGTCAGGCACGTATCAACTCCTGTTCAGATTGCATAATGGATGTTATATAAACTATCTGAATCAATTTTACAAATCCTGCTGTTCTGGTATAATCTGTTGCCATTGGATTTTTGGACCATCTAACCAAAAGGAAAACCTATGCCTGTTATTTATCAGTGGAAAGGGAAGAACCCCAGAGGCAGAACCGTAAAAGGCGAGATGGAGGCGGAAACCGGTGATCAGGTCCGCCAGAATCTTGTGAGAAGAAAAATAATTCCCGGCAGAATCAAGAAAAAGCCCAAAGACCTTTTTGAAAATGTTTCCTTTCTGCAGCCCGGTGTAAAAGAAAGTGACGTGATTATTTTTGCCAGGCAGTTTTCCACCATGATTGATGCGGGTTTGCCGTTGCTGCAATGCCTGGAGATTCTACATGTCCAGCAGGAAAACCCCACCTTTAAAAAGCATCTGAAAAAAATCAAGGAATCGGTGGAATCCGGGGAAACCTTTGCCGATGCCTTGAAAAAATATCCCAGTGATTTTAATGAATTGTTTGTGAACATGGTGGCTGCAGGGGAAGCAGGTGGTATTCTGGATGTTATTCTGGGACGGTTGTCTGCCTATATGGAAAAAATGGCAAAACTCAAAAAACAGGTCAAGGGTGCCATGACCTACCCCATTATCACCATTATTGTGGCCATCATCGTGGTGGCCATTATTCTGGTATTTGTCATTCCGGTATTTGAGGAAATGTTTGCCAGTATGGAGTCTGCCCTGCCGACTCCGACCCTGATGGTGGTGGCTCTCAGTGATTTTGTGGTGGCCAATATCCTGTGGATAATCATTGGATTTGTGGCCACAGCGTTTATCATCCGCCGTATTTACAAGACAAAAAAAGGCAGGATACTCATGGATGACATGTTTTTACGTCTGCCGGTGGTGGGAATGCTGATCCGGAAGGTGGCGGTGGCCAAGTTCACCAGAACCACCAGCACCATGATTTCTTCGGGGGTATCTATTTTGGATGCACTGGATATTGTGGGCAAAACATCGGGCAATAAAATTGTGGAATTTGCCATAACTGATGTGAAATCCGGTATTGCCGAAGGCCGTTCCATGGCAGACCCCCTGCTGGAGAGCGGGGTGTTCCCTTCCATGGTCTGTTCCATGATTTCCGTGGGGGAATCCACCGGTGCCCTGGACACCATGATGGAAAAAATTGCGGATTTTTATGATGAAGAGGTAGACCAGTCTGTTAAAAACCTTACGGACATGATCGAACCGTTCATGCTGGTGTTTCTGGGTGTGGTGGTGGGCGGGCTTGTCATTGCCATGTATCTGCCCATATTCACCATGGCGGGAAATCTCTAGCCTTGCATAACCAGGTATCATCTGATCCGTTTCAGGGCCAGTATGACATGGTCCGGCAGCTCAAGTGGATTATTCTGGCCAGGGTGGTGTTCTGCATTGTACTGATCTTTTCCAGCCTGGTGTTTTCCACCGGTGAAAACCTGTCTTTTTTGTCCCAGCCTTTTGTCACCCTGTACTATCTGTCTGCTGTCATATTGTTTTTATCCGTGGGATACGGCATCTGGCTCAAACAGGGCCAAAACCTTGTGCAGCTTTCCTATGTCCAGAGCCTGGTGGATACCTTGTGTGTGACCATAATCATTTATGTCACAGGCAGTTTTGATTCCATGTTCACCTTTTTGTATCTGCTGATCATTATTTATGGCGCCATGCTGGTGCTGCAAAGGGGGAGCATGATCATTGCCGGGATATCCGCGGCCCAGTACGGGCTGTTGATTGTTCTGGAATACTACCGGGTTGTTCCGCCATTTCTCGGTCACCATTCCGTGCCCATGAACCTGGACCCCAATCATATTCTGTACCGGATCATTATTCTCATGGCTGCCTGTTTTGCAGTGGCGTTTTTGAGCGGGCAGCTTGCCATGCAGCTGAAACGGGCCCGCCAGGATTTAAAAATCACCCGGGCCCACTTCAGGCGGGTGGAAAAAATGGAGGCAGTGGATGAAATGATTTCAGGCATTGCCCATGAAATCAAAAATCCGCTGGCGTCTCTGGCAGGATCCATTCAACTGCTCCAGGAAGAAGCCATGCCCGGAAGCCATGAAGATCGGCTCATGAAAATTATTTTACGGGAAACCGAACGGCTCAAGTGTATTGTCAATGAAATCCGGTTGTTTGCCAAACCCAGCCGGGCAAACGCAACACCGGTTATGATTCATGAGTCTGTCAATGATGTGGTTTCTTTGTTTTTGAACACCGAGGAGTTCAAGGACCGGGTTCAGATTTTCACCCATGTTGATGACTCTTTGTGTGTTGTCATCGACCCTGTGCATCTGCAGCAGATCCTGTGGAACCTCATTAAAAATGCGGCCCAATCTATTTTTGGCAAAGGGAAAATCATCATCACCCTGACCTCTCCCAGAAGCAACCGCATTTATCTGACCGTCCAGGATAACGGTCAGGGCATTGACCGGCAGAAAGCCAGACACATATTTGATCCTTTTTTCACCACCAAACCAGAGGGAACAGGTTTGGGGCTGCCCATCATCCACCGCCTCATTGACACCTATGACGGAATGATTGATTTTGATTCCATTCCCGGCAAAGGAACTCTTTTTACTATTGTTTTTCCCAACACCGTTCCGGAACAAACCGCAACAAAATCTTGACAACCATCCGGCAATCAGGCTATTTTATTATGTTTTATCACATGAAAAATAAAAAACACAACCAGACAACCCGGGTGGACACAAGATGCCAGACATTGTGTACGCACCCGCAATGAAAGCAATATACCCCATGGACAAAGACAGCCAGATCATTCAGCTTCGAAAAGAAAAAATAAACACCCTCAAAGAAATGGGAATTTCTTTGTATCCCAATGATTTTAAAATTTCCTGCAACCTGTCCCAGCTCAAGGAAACCATTGCCAAAGATCCCGATTCGCTCGGAGAGCAGGGCCAGACCTTTCAGGCGGCCGGCAGGATTATGGCCATCAACCGGATGGGCAAGTCCTCTTTTGTGCGGTTCAAGGACGGTTCGGATCACATGCAGGTGTATATTCAAAAATCCACGGTGGGAGATGATGCCTATGATCTGTTCAAAAAGCTGGATATCGGTGATTTTATCGGTGTGAGTGGCCCGGTATTCCAGACCCGTACCGGTGAATGGACCATTCTGGCAAAACAGTTTCGGCTGTTGTCCAAGGCGGTCCGGCCGTTGCCGGAAAAATTTCACGGCATCAAAGACCCGGAAAAACGGTACCGCCAACCTGGCACAATGCCCTGGGCATGGAACTGTTTTTGAGAATCGCTCCGGAACTGTATTTGAAACGCCTGGTGGTGGGCGGGTTTGAAAAGGTATTTGAAATCAACCGTAATTTCCGTAACGAAGGGGTTTCCACCCGGCACAACCCGGAATTTACCATGGTGGAATTTTACCAGGCCTATGCTGACTACCAGGATTTAATGGATCTGACGGAAAAGATGTTTGCATCCATTGTCATGCAGATTGCAGACCAGACCATGGTTACCTACCAGGGCCATTCCATTGATTTTACACCGGGATGGAAACGGATCCCCATGATGGAGTCTTTATGTTCCATCGGTGGTCTTGACCCGGCCTTTTTGGGTGATACCGGTGCATTGCTTGCCTTTGCCCAAAAAAATAATATCCAGATCACCAAAAAAGAGAGCCATGGTAAAATATTGACCAAACTTTTTGATATCCTGGTGGAACCCAAATTGATCCAGCCCACCTTTATCACAGGCTATCCTGTAGAAGTTTCTCCTTTGTCCCGCAAAAGCGATACAGATCCCGATCTCACCGACCGGTTCGAACTGTTCATCGGCGGCCGGGAGATTGCCAATGGATTCTCTGAAATCAATGATCCGGAAGACCAGTACAACCGGTTTCTCATGCAGGTTTGCCAGCGGGATGAAGGCAATACAGAAGCCCATATCATGGATGCAGACTATGTGGAGGCCCTTGAATACGGTATGCCCCCCACCGCCGGAGAAGGCATCGGCATTGACCGCCTGGTGATGCTGCTCACAGATGCCGCTTCCATCAGAGAAGTCATCCTTTTTCCCCATATGAAGCACAGCAATTAAAACCAGATGGGTGTTGAATTTTTCATAGCCAGGCGGTACCTCAAGGCAAAACGCAAAGAAGGGTTTATCTCCCTGATCTCGTTTTTGTCCGTGGCCGGGGTCATGGTGGGGGTCATGGCACTTGTGGTGGTGATTGCGGTCATGAGCGGTGCTGAGAGCGAATTCCGCCGGCGTATCCTGGGCCTGGAACCCCATATGCTGCTTATGAATTACAATGGCACCTATGGCGGTTTTGAACCAATGTTGCAAAATTTGCAGAAAAATCCCCGGATACGGGATGCATCCCCTATTTTGTTCGGCCAGGCCATGATCCGGACCCGGCATGCGTTTTCAGGGGTCATGGTCAGGGGCATCATCCCGGCCAGCAGCGCATCCCTGATCAAGGGATTTGATGCAAATGCTCTGGAAACAGCCCTGTCGGTCCATGAAAAAGAGGACAATCTGCCCGGCATCATTCTGGGAAAAGAACTTGCCAATTCCGTAGGGGTGATGCCGGGTGACAACATCATTCTCATGTCCACCCGCTCCTTTGTTTCTCCCGTGGGGCAGATACCGTCCATGAAACGCTTTGTGGTAAAAGGCACATTCAGTTCCGGCATGTCTGAATATGACGGCATGCTGGCCTATGTCAACCTGGAACAGGCCCAGATGCTCACAGGGGACAAAAATAAAATTTCCGCCATAGGGGTGTGGGTGGATGATATTTTCACCGTAAAAGAGATCCGCAAACAGGTAATGGAAAACCTGGAATATCCTTTTTACGCCAGAGACTGGATGGAAATCAACCAGAGCCTGTTTTCCGCTTTAAAACTGGAAAAAACCGCCATGTTCATTATTCTCACCCTGATCATTCTTGTGGCTGCATTCAATATCGCCTCTGCTTTGATTATGATGGTCATGGAAAAAACCAAAGATATTGCGGTGCTCAAGGCTATGGGCGCAACCCATGGGGTTATTGGAAAAATATTTATCATCAAAGGCCTGTTCATAGGTGTTCTGGGCACTTTTCTGGGAACCGTTTTCGGCATTGTGGTGTGCTGGCTGCTCAAGCACTATGATTTCATCCAGCTGCCCGAAGCCTATCCCTTTTCTACTCTGCCGGTGCTGCTGGAACCCTTAGACGTATTGGTGATTTCAATGAGTGCCATTGTGATCTGTTTTGTGTCCACGCTATACCCGTCATACAAAGCATCCAAAATGGACCCGCTTGAGGCGATACGATATGGATGAATACAGATCGGTTCTCATACGTCTGGAACGGGTCAGTAAAACATTTGCCAGCCCTACGGCGTCCATTGAAATCCTCAAGGAAACCGACTTTGTTATCACCCGGGGAGAGACCCTGGCCGTGGTGGGGGCATCAGGCATCGGTAAATCCACCCTTTTAAACCTCATCGGTACCCTGGACAGGCCTGATCAGGGACGGGTCATATTCAAGGATCAGGACCTGTTTTCCCTTGGTGATGACCAACTGGCGGCCTTCCGCAATGAACGGATCGGGTTTGTCTTTCAGTTTCATTATCTGCTCCAGGGGTTTACTGCTCTGGAAAATGTCATGATTCCCGGCCTCATTGCCCGGAAAAATAAAAAAATGGTTGAAAAACAAGCCGCAAATATGCTTGAAAGGGTAGGGCTTGCAGACAGGTTTTTTCACCGGGTGGAAGATCTTTCCGGTGGAGAACAGCAGCGGGTGGCCATTGCCAGAGCGCTGGTAATGAAACCGGATCTGCTGCTGGCGGACGAACCCACCGGCAATCTGGATGAACAAAATTCCGACAGCATCCATGCATTGCTGGACCAATTGAATAAAGAGCTGGGCATGACCGTCATTGTGGTCACCCATAATATGAAACTGGCCCATATGATGGAAAAAATGGTAACCATCCACCGGGGCAGTATAGTCGTACCTGCATTTACAAAGGAATAACATGAAAAAAGCGCTGAACATAACCGGTTTGATGTTGATTGTATTTTTGTGCCTGATTTCCCGTCTGTACGCGGACCAACAGGTCAGCGTAGCGATTTTCCCTTTTTCTGTTCTGGCACCCCGGGCCAGTGAAAAACTTGCGGATGATCTGCCGTTGATGCTCAAAAAAAACCTGGAAAAAGAAGGGGCCAGGGTTGTTTTTGTCACGGATTATACAGACAAGGATGCCTGGGATGCGGCCAGATTCAGACAGGAAGGTATCCGGTTGGGTGTGGACCATATCATTACCGGCTCTGTTTTCATGGCTGGTCAGGGGATCAGCATTGATACTGAAATGTACAATACTTATGATGATACCCCCCCGTTGACTTTTTATTCCCGGGCAGAACAGATGGAAGGCTTGTTTTCTGCGGTCACCAACCTGACCCGGAACATCATTGGTGAATTATATGAAAAACGCATCATTGCCAATATCTCCATTACCGGCAACCGCCGGGTTGATTCTGATGCTATTTTACGGGCTGTTACCTCACAACCCGGTGACATCATGGACCCGGAAAAATTATCCACAGACCTGGCACAGGTGTATCAAATGGGGTATTTTGATGACGTGGTGATCAAGAAAAAAGAACTGGACCAGGGGGTTGAAATTATTTTCAGCATCACGGAAAAACCCAGTGTCAGAAATATCAAATTTACACAAAACAGGGTGTATAAGGATGATGAATTATTCGGGGCGGTGGATACCAGCACCGGCTCCATTCTCAATATATATAAAATAAATGAGGATGTGGAAAAAATCAAACGGCTGTATACGGAAAAAAATTACCATAACTGCACTGTTACTTATGAAATAAAGTCGCTTGAGAATAACCAGGCGGATATCGTGTTTGTTGTGGACGAAGGGGATAAAATAAAGATTGAGTCCATCACGTTTGAAGGAAATACCTATTTCAGTGACAAGAAGATCAAAAAAACCATTGATACACGGGAAAAAGGATTCTGGTCGTTTATCACCACTTCCGGAGACCTGGATCAGACCGAGCTGGACAATGATGTCATACGCATTGAATCGCTTTACAAGAACAACGGTTTCATTGATGTCAAGGTGTCGGACCCCAAAGTGGAAATGGGAGAAGAAAGTATCTCCATTGGTTTTAAGTGATTTTTATGCCAACCAGGGATATGCCAATGTCAATGTGTCTCCTTTGATCCAAAAAGATGAGGCTGCAAATCAGGTCAATATCACCTTTACGATCGATCAGGGCGAGTTGGTGTATTTCAACCGGATCATTATCACGGGCAATACCAAAACCCGGGACAAGGTGATCCGGCGTGAATTGGCGGTAAAAGAACAGGGCAGGTATTCCATGTCCGGTATCCAGCGCTCATACCGTAACCTCGGGGTAAAAGATTATTTTCAGAATATTGACATAAACCCGGTCAGAACTGACATTCCGGACCAGCGGGATCTGGAGGTGAAGGTGACGGAAAAAGCCACGGGAAATTTTTCCTTTGGCGGTGGTTTTTCCACGGCTGACGGCCCTTTTGGCCAGGTATCTTTGGAAGAAAGAAACCTGTTCGGACGGGGACAGAACCTGAAAATGCTGGTCAGGATATCCGATGAAACCGCTTTGTACGATCTGGGTTTTACCGAACCCTGGATTTTTGACAAACCCATTTCCGCAGGGATTAATATCTACAAGTTTGAAAAAGAATACGAGTATTATGATCGCAATTCCATCGGTCTGACGTTGCGCTCCTCTTACAGGCAATTGTGGGATTACACCACCATCGGTATTGAATACAATGTGGAAGATTTTGAAGTGGAAACTGTGCAGTCCGCCTATACCAATGTAACAGAAGGTGATTTTTTCACCTCCAGTATCAAACCCTATATCAGCTATGATTCCAGAAATCATTATTTTCTGCCCACAAAGGGCGTTTTCAGTAAATTTTCCGTGCAGTATGCCGGAGAATTTCTCGGCGGTGATATTGATTATACAAAATATATTGCTGAGTCAGGATTCTGGCTGCCGCTGTTTTGGAAATTCACCGGCGGGTTCCATGTGGAAGGCGGATATTTGGATGACCGGACCAAGGGTGATATTGATTTGGACTGGGAACGGTTTTACCTGGGGGGTATCAATTCGGTCAGGGGATTTGATAAATATGACATCAGTACCCAGGACAAAGGCGACCCCATTCTGCGGGGTGGTGAAAAATATCTTCAATTCAATCTGGAGCTGATTTTTCCCATCCAGGAAGACATGGGGGTAGCCGGTGTTCTGTTTTATGACCGGGGTGATGTGTACCGAATCAGTGAAGATATTGATCTGGCAGATCAGTTTTCAACTGTCGGGTTTGAACTGCGGTGGAATTCCCCCATGGGCCCCATCCGGCTTGCCTATGGCATTGTTGTCGAAGGCAAGGATGTCCAGGATACCGGTGACGGCCAATTTGATTTTTCCATCGGTGCATTTTTTTAACATATTTATTTTTTTGTGGAGGAAATTATGAAACGTGCATGGCTTGTAAGTATCATATGGATTGTGTTTATGGGATTTATCCCTACAGCCTTTGCTGCGGATGCGGCAAAGATAGGGGTGATCGACTTTGAAAAAATCATGAAGGAATCCAGTGCAGGTAAAATGAACCAGAAGGTTCTCAATAACAAAGGACAGGAACTCAAAGGCCGATTGGAAAAAGAAAAACAGGCTTTGGATGAAATCAACCGGTCCTTTGAAAGGGAAGCGTTGGTTCTCAGTGATGAAAAAAAACGGGAAAAAGAACGGGATTTCAGAGACCGGGTCGAAGATTTCAAAAAAATGCAGGAAGATTTTTCCAATGAATTGAAAAGCCTTGAAATCAAACTGATCAATGAAATGCAAAAAGCGGTATTTGACATTGCCAGTGACCTGGGAAAACAGGAAAAATATGGATTGATAATAGAAAGAAAGAATGCCGGTGTGATTTATATTCCAGACCAGGTGGATATCACCGACCTGGTTATTGAAAAATATAATGCCATGACCGCGGCCCAGGGCAGTTAAGTGCTGTGATCCATGAAACTTTTTGTGAAAGATATTGCCCCCATGATTGATGCCCGGGTGGCAGGGGATCCATTACAGGTTATAACAGGTGTATCTGCCTTTGATAATGCCACAGCAGCGGATATCACCTTTGCCGGTGATGCATCCTATCTGTCCCGCCTGGACCAGACCTGCGCCGGGGCCGTGATTGTTCCGCTGGACACCGATACGACATCTGTTACACATCCCTGTCTTTTGCTGACCCAAAACCCCAGACTGGCGTTTTTTGAACTGGTGAACCGGTTTCACCCGGTTTCTGTACCTATACCCGGTATCAGTCCTTTGGCGGTTATCGGCACCAACTGCACCATTGGGTCTCATGTAACCGTGGATCCCCATGTGGTGATCAAAGATCATGTGGTGATCAAAGACCATGTGCATATCATGCCCCATGTATATATCGGAGAAGGCTGTGTTGTGGGAGATCATGCCATTATCAAGCCCAATGTGACCATCATGGACCATACAATCCTTGGACGTCATGTCATTGTCCATTCCGGTTCGGTTATCGGATCTGACGGGTATGGGTTTGTGCACAATGCCGGGACCCATTATAAATTGTCCCACACCGGCCATGTTGAGATCAAAGATCATGTGGAAATAGGCGCCTGCAATACCATTGACCGGGGAACCCTTGGCATTACCCGCATCGGGTCCGGTGTAAAAACCGACAACCAGGTGCATATCGCCCACAATGTAACCATCGGGGACAATACCCTGGTGGTGGCACAAGTGGGTATCGCAGGCAGTACCAGGGTTGGAAAAAATGTCATCATTGCAGGAAAAGCCGGTATATCAGGGCATCTGACCATTGGAGACAATGTCATTGTAGGTCCCTATGCCGGTGTTTCCGCGTCTGTCGGAGAAAACCAGATTGTATCGGGCATTCCCCATATGCCTCACAACACCTGGCGTAAGGTCGTTACTATCATCAGCCGGCTGCCGGGCATGAGAAAAACACTCATTTCCCTTGAAAAACGGCTGAGTTCACTTGAAAGCATCATAGATACATCGGAGTCCAAATGATTCACCCCACAGCCATTGTCGACGGGTCGGCTGAAATTGGTACCAATGTTACCATCGGTCCCTATACTATTGTCAAATCAGATGTACGCATCGGTTCCGGCACCACCATCGGACCCTACACCACCATTGAAAATTATGTCTCCATCGGAGAAGACTGCCAGATATTCCAGTATGCCGCCATCGGCGGTGCACCTCAGGACTTGAAGTACCAGGGAGAGAAAACCTACCTGACCATCGGCCGGGCCTCCATCATCAGAGAGTTTGTCACCATCAACCGGGGAACAGAGGCCGGCGGGGGTATTACTGAGGTGGGGGAAGAAAATTATCTTATGGCCTATACCCATATTGCCCATGACTGCAAAACCGGCAGACAGGTGATCCTTGCCAACAATTCCACGCTGGGCGGACATATTGAAATAGGAGATCATGCCACCATCGGAGGGCTTGTGGCTATTCACCAGTTTGTCAAAATCGGTGATTTTGCCTACATCGGGGGTAAATCCGCTGTTGTCAAAGATATCCCGCCCTATGTCATTGCAGCAGGAGACAGGGCCGCCCTCCACGGACTCAATAATGTGGGGCTCAAGCGGCATCAATTTTCCCCTTTTACCCTTGGGGAACTGAAAAAAGCCTACCGGATTTTTTTCAGAATCGGACTGACCGTTAAACAGGCATCCGAAAGGGTCAAAGCGGAAGTGGAACAGATTCCGGAAGTAAAAAATTTCACAGAATTTATTGTTAATTCAAGCCGGGGTATTACCAGATAAACCCATGAAAATCGGACTCATCGCTGGCGGTGGACAATTTCCGCTGCTGTTTGCAAAAAAAGCCGTTCAAAAAGGGATCACCGTTGTCGGTGCCGGTTTTTTTTCAGAGACAGATCCAAATCTGACTGATGCAGTGGATGTGTTTCAATGGCAGTATATAGGCCAGGTTTCCAAACTGGTAAAATATTTCAAGCACCATGATGTTCACCAGGCAGTGATGCTGGGAACGATCCATAAAACAAACATATTCAAGGATATACGCCCGGATCTCAAGGCCCTGGCCTTTATTGCAAAAATCGGTTACAGCCATGACAACACCATTTTAACTGCGTTTGCCGATCTGATGCAGGAACAGGGTATTGAGATCAAACCATCCACTTTTTTGCTGCCGGAACTGGTCAGCCCGGTCGGCTGCTGGACCCGAAGGTCTTTGGACAAGGCGGAAAAAAATGATGCATTCCAGGGATGGAAACTGGCCAAAGCCATCGGCCGACTGGATATCGGCCAGTGCATCGTGATCAGCAACGGCACGGTTCTGGCGGTGGAAGCCATTGAAGGAACCGATGCCGCCATTTCCAGGGGCGGGCTTCTTTCCAAAGGCAATGGGTCTGTGGTGGTAAAATTATCCAAACCACAGCAGGATTTGCGGTTTGATCTGCCATCTTCCGGATGTGATACCATCCGGACCATGGTGAAAGCCGGTGCCACGGTGCTTATTCTGGAAGCGGGAAAATCTTTGGCATTTGACCGGCAGCAGATGGTAGACCTGGCCGAGCACCATAACATTGTCATTGCCGCGTTTACCGATGATGATATTCCATATTAAAGTAATTGTAACAACTATGTACACCCTTTGAAGGAAAATGCAATTTTGATGACGTTTGAGGTAAGTCTGCTGATTATTTGCCTTGTATTATCCGGTTTTTTTTCATCTTCTGAAACCGCTCTTTTTACCATTTCAAAAATCAAAGCCCTGCATATTGCAAAGGATGGCTCCAAAACCGGGCATTTGATTGTAAAAATGAAAGGAGATTCCCACACCCTTTTAACCACCATTCTCATCGGCAATAACCTCGTAAATATCGGTGCGTCCGCCCTGGCCACCTCCATTGCCATTTCCCATTTCAATTCCTACGCCGTGGCCATTGTCACCGGAAGCATGACCTTGACCATCCTGGTGTTTGGAGAAATTTTCCCCAAATCCTTTGCCACCCAGAACAATGTACTGGTGGCCAGAGGAGTGATTTATCCGTTGTACTGGCTTTCCAAAATTTTCTGGCCCCTGATCCTGGTGCTCAATATTGTGCCAAAACTTCATGGCTCATTCGGCCGGGACTACCATACGGTTACGGAAGATGAACTCATGACCATGGTGGAGGTGGTTGAGGAGGAAGGGGAAATCAAGGAAGCGGAAAAAGAATATATCACCAATATTTTTGAATTTGATGATACCTCCTGTTGTGAGATCATGACCCCCAGGGCGGACATGTATGTGGTGGATACGGTGGAAAATCTGGATATTCAGGCAATACTGCAAACCGGATATTCCCGGATTCCGGTGATTGAAAACAGCATTGACAATGTGATCGGCATTCTGCATGTGAAAGATCTGTTTGCCGGCCAAAAAAAGCCATATGGCCATTGTGGTGGATGAGCACGGCGGTGTGGCAGGCCTGGTAACTTTAGAGGATGTGGTAGAAGAGATCATAGGCGAAATTATCGATGAAACCGACCGGCTGGTACCGGATATTGTCCGCCTCAAAGGCAATAAATGGCTTGTGGCCGGCAGGATTGACGTGGATGATCTGAACAAGGAAATTGCCATCAATATTCCCGAATCCGTCAATTATGACACTTTTTCCGGATTTTTTCTGGAACAGATAGACCGGATCCCCCAGCCCGGTGAATCCATTATCATCGACAATTGGACGGCAATGGTCAAGGATATGGATGGGAACCGTATCCAGTCCTTTATCGTTAAAAAAGAGTAGGTGGGTTCAGGTATTATCCCTGAAAATCCCGGGGGTCTTATCTGTTTTTTTGTCACAGAAGAGATATAACCATGGAAAATATTACTGCAGATACACAGCTTTTCTGTGTGCTCGGCAACCCGGTGTCACACTCCAAAAGTCCGCTGGTCCATAACCAGGCGTTTGCAGACAACGGCATTAATGCCGTGTACCTGGCGTTTGCCCCACAGGATATCGGGCAGGCCATTGAAGCCATAAGACAATTTCATATCCAGGGGGCATCCATAACCATCCCGTTCAAACAAACCGTCATGCACCATCTGGACTGGGTGGATGACCAGGCCCGGGCCATTGGTGCGGTCAATACCATTGTCAACCAGGATGGCCGTCTGCTGGGATACAATACCGACAGCCAGGCAGCCATCCTTCCTTTGACATCATTTGGCATTGCCGAAAAAAATGTACTGGTTATCGGTGCCGGCGGGGCGGCCAGGGCTGCGGCCTTTGGCATCCATGGACACAAGGGCCGCCTGACTATCACCAACCGGTCCCGGGAAAAGGGCAGGGCCCTGGCAATGGACTATGATGCCCGGTTTGTTCCCCTGGATACTATCAATGGGCTTTGTTTTGACATCATCATCAACACCACATCCATGGGCATGGACCCTTACGCTGATGTGCTGTCATGTCCTGCAGAATGCCTTACCCCGGACACGGTGGTCATGGATGTGGTCTATTCTCCTTTGGAAACCCGGCTCATCCGCCTTGCCCGAAAAAAAGGATGCACGGCTATTGACGGACTGGCCATGTTCGTGGCCCAGGCCGCAGCCCAGTTTGAAC
>JAIVHE010000347.1 GCA_020201255.1 Desulfobacteraceae bacterium | reverse complement strand
TGTGGAACAGGCCCTGTTGCAGGCTGCAAAGGAAAGCGGCGCAACCATTATCAGTTCCTCTTTTCATAAATTTGAACCCCAGGGTGTGAGCGGCGTTGTGGTGATAGCGGAATCGCATTTCACCATCCATGCATGGCCCGAGCATGACTATGCAGCTGTGGATATATTTACCTGCGGAGACAATATCGACCTGGAAAAGGCCATACATTCCATGAAGGATTCCTTTGCCTCTGAAAATGTGGTGATTTCTTCTGATCAGAACAGAGGGATCATTGCCAAACCGTTTGAACAACAGAAAATCGGTGAGGTCATCAAGCATTCAAAGGTGCATCCCATATCCTGGAAAAAAGAGTATGAACACAAAAATCCCTGGGGGGTTCTGGCTTCCGTTGATATTTATGACACTGATCCCGACATCATAAAAGATGCCGCAAGTATTACCTCTTTTGTCCATCAGTTGTGCGATCTTATTGATATGAAACGCTTTGGAGAATGCAATATCGTTCATTTCGGAGAAGATGAAAGGGTGGAAGGCTTCAGCATGACCCAGCTCATTGAAACCTCGCTGATATCCGGTCATTTTGCCAATGCATCCAATACCGTATACCTGGATATATTCAGCTGCAAGTACTATGATCCCCGGCAGGTGGCTGAGTTTGCCCTGTCTTTTTTCAAGGGCGGGCATTATAAAATGCAGATCGCTTTGCGGCAATGAGGTTTGATGGATGAGGTAATATGAGAAGGTTTGTGAGGGATGAGGGGTCTGAGGGGTCACCTGTGAAATCCCGTTCCTTACAACTGTCATGCAAAAAAACACAATATAAGGATAGTAGCAATGGAAGATACCAATCATATCAAAGACGGCTGGTTTTTTGAGACCTGCTCCATGTGGTCCGGAATGGGGTTTGCCCTTGAGATTGAACAGGTGCTTCATAAAGAGAAGAGCCGGTTTCAGCAGATCGAAGTGTTTCAGACAAAAAATTATGGCAGAATGCTTGCCCTGGACGGTATTATCCAATTGACTGAATTTGATGAATTTGCCTACCAGGAGATGCTGGCCCATGTCCCCTTGTTTGCCCACCCGCATCCTGAAACGGTTCTGGTTATCGGGGGAGGGGATGGCGGAATCTTACGGGAAGTGGGCCGCCATGACTGTGTAACGCATATTGATTTTTGTGAAATTGATGAAGCGGTTATCAGGGTGTCAAAACAATTTTTACCGGGTCTTGCTTGCGGATTTGATGATCCCCGGGTCAATGTCAACATCGGCGACGGGTATGCCTATGTCCGGGAAAAGAAAAACCAGTATGATGTCATTATTGTTGATTCTTCCGATCCTGTCGGGCCCGGAGAAGTGCTTTTTCAAAAGCCGTTTTACCAAAGTCTGAAAACGGCATTAAAGCCTGACGGGATTGTGGCCACCCAGGGGGAATCTATTTTTCTTCACAAGGAATGTGTGACAAATCTGGCACAGATTACCAAACAATTGTTTGTCCACCAGGCATATGCCTGCATCATGGTTCCCACATATCCGGGGGGCAATATCGGTATTTGCTTAGGATCACTGGGTCCTGCCCTCAAAGAGCCGGCAAGAAAAGTGTCTGAAACAATCCAGGAGCAGTTACAGTATTATACCCCCCGGATGCACGCAGCCTCCTTTGTGCTGCCCGTCTTTGCCCACCGGATGCTGGACAATATATAGCAATAATACAGCAATCTTTGGTTGTCCGGTAAAAGATCAGGTGCGGCGCTTCATATCTTTCGCCGCAGCTGGCGGGTGTCACCCACCCGGATGGTCAGGTTGATTGAATCAAAATATTCAATAAGGGGAATAACAAATTTTCGGGAAATACCCGTCATATCCTTGAATTCCGGAGTGGTGATTTTCTCGTTTTTTTGGAGGAAATCCACCAGGTCCTGTTCAAGCACTGCAATGGCATTTTTGTCAAAAAACAGATCATCCTTGGTCTTGATGATCAGGTTCTCATCAATGAGCATCTGCAGTACATCTTTGGCGGTTTTTTTGTCCAGATCCAGGTCCTGGCAGACCGTTCTGAAAAACGGCGGGGTCAGGCCCGCAGACCGGTAAATGTGGATCATGTCTTGTTTTACCTTGTGCTGGTCCACTTGCAGGGCCACTTCAAACCCGGCCAGTTTCACCAGGTTCTTGTCCTGGATAATGGCATCTTCCCTGGCAAGCCGTAAGAACAGGATATTGAAAAACTTGGGGTCTTTGATGTATCGGAACTTGGATTTCAACTCCTGGGTGGGCATGCCTTCTTTCAATGGATTCGTGTTGTGGTATTGTTCGATTTTTTCCAGCGCTTTTTTTTTGAAGTCATCAAAAAAAGCGCCACTGACATAGATCTGTTTTTCCTTGTCCGTCTGGATGATTTCCTGCTGGGCCAGCATTTTCTGGAGGGTGGCGGCCAGTTTTTTATCGCCGATATTGGTCATGATCCGCAGGTCATTGAAGCTGATTCCTGTAAAGCCTTTCAACGACAGAAAAAATAAAATGGTCTGTTTTTCATCCTCTGATGCCAGTGCATTCAAGCCCTGAATCACCTGTTGGTCCATGTGCCGGTACTTTTGTGCCACCGGATTGAGAATGGCGCCGCCGCCAATGGTTTTCACCGGTGAATAGCTTCTGACAACGTACCGGTCATCCTTGATACAGGACACCGGCGATTCCAGGCGGAACTGGACCAGGGCATCGTCTCCGGGCAGAAGTTCCTCTCTGTCCAGCAGCACCATATATCCCAAAATCTCACTGGTGCCGGAATGAAACCGGATCCGGGTGCGTACTTTGGCCGGTTTGGCATTGGATTTTAAAAAATGAAACCCGGCATCCACCATATAGCTTTCAATGAGTGTGCCGGGAGTGGAAAGAATGTCTCCCCGGCTGACCGATTCCTTGTCAAGGCCCTGGAAATTGATGGCGGTGCGGGTTCCGGGTCCTGCCTCTGTCACACTGCTGGAATGAACCTGGATTCCCCTTACCCGGGAGACGATTTTTTTGGGATAAACCATGATATCTTCTCCCACCCGGATACTGCCCGATGCCAGGGTGCCGGTGATCACCGTGCCAAATCCTTTCATGGAGAATACCCGGTCCACAGGCAGCCGGAAAATAGTGGAAAATTTACGTTTCGGCAGATTGCTGCAGATCTTTTCAAGAGCTGCTACAAATTGTTCCAGACCCTGTCCTGTGACGGAAGATACCGGGATGACAGGCTTGTCTTCCAAAAATGTGTCCTGCACAAAATCATGGATATCTTCCATGGCAAGCTCCAGCAGGTCCTCATCCACCATATCGGTCTTGGTCAGGGCGATCAGACCGTGTTCAATACCCATGAGATTGCATATTTCCATGTGTTCCCGGGTCTGGGGCATCACTCCTTCGTCCGCGGCAATGACCATGGTGACCACATCAATGCCCGAAGATCCAGCCACCATGTTTTTTACAAATTTTTCATGGCCCGGCATATCCACAATGCCGATATGGGTGCCGTTCGGCAGATCCAGAAAGGCAAATCCCAGTTCAATGGTGATACCTCTTTGTTTTTCTTCCTTGAGCCGATCGGTTTCAATGCCGGTTAAGGCTTTGACCAGGCTGGTTTTGCCATGATCAATATGGCCGGCTGTGCCGAGAATGATGTTTTCCAATGGATCTATCCCTTTTTCCGGGGTTTTGGTTTTTTAAAATACTGCATGCCGTAGGCCAGAGCCACCAGCACCAAGCCTGTGAGAACACCATTAAAAATGCCCCATTCCGGTCTGAATACCCGGATCAGAAGGATGCCGAATACCAGACCCAGGATGAGTCTGACCAGAAATATAAGCAATGCATTCATACAGATTTCCTTTTTTTTTGTGTCGGCCGTGCTTTTTTGTAACAGGATAATAGTCAAACAACCGGGTCAGGTCAATGTTAAATATTATACCCGTTTTCGGGGAAAATGTGAAAAAACTATTGAAAAATTCAAGCGGTTCTGATAATTAAGGAAAGTTTTTGCGGTGGGTGTAGCTCAGTTGGTAGAGCACTAGGTTGTGGTCCTGGTGGTCGCGGGTTCAAGCCCCGTCACTCACCCCATGTTCCCTTCCTTTATTTCGATATCCCGGCACTGATCTTCGATGAAAAATCCCTTACAGAATCGGCATGGCCGGCATGGTTTGTAAAATATGCTTTTGCCGGTTTTTTACATGCGGCCCGGGATCTTTTGCCGACCATTTGTGGGGGCTGGGAAGAATTGCCGCCATCAGGGCAGCCTGTTCCGGGGTGAGGTTGTCTGCATTCTTTGCAAAATAGACCCGTGCCCCGGCCTGGGCACCCACGATACCGGTGCCCCAGTCCACGGTATTCAAGTAGAGTTCCAGGATGCGCGGCTTGTCCCACACCAGTTCAATGAGCACGGTATACCAGGCTTCTGCCAGTTTTCGCAACGGATTTCTGGTGGCCGGTAAAAATACGGACCTGGCAGCCTGCATGGTGATGGTGCTGGCTCCCCTGAATCTTTTGTTTTCCCTCATATTTTTTAGTACGATTTTTATTTCCTCAAAATCAAATCCGTGGTGGGTCAAAAACCGCTGGTCTTCAGAGGCTATGACCGCCTGCTGTAAATGGGGGGAGATGGCGGAAAGGCTCTGCCATTCATAGGCGGGTATGACATACGGGGCATCAAACAATTCATGGCGCAGCCGTTCCCAGACCATATTGACAGTGAAGGGTGGATTGACGTATTTCAATGCCACCACCTGAAACAGGGTCAGGCAGACCAGAAGAAGGACAAGCTTTACAAAGGCCTTTAAAATCCACCCTGAAAATGACCGGCGCTGTGTTTTTTTCATGACAGTTTTCCTTTGTCTTGAGAAGATCCTACCGGCAATCGGACGGCTTGTCAATCCTGCATTGATTGCCCCTGGTTGCATATTCTGTGAGGTCATGTTATACAAATCTTCTAAATAGACGGAACCTCCGAACGTTATGGGAATAAATTTTAAACCGGTTGACCCGGCATGACATATAATTTTGATCCAGATAAATGGTATGATGATGAGCTGTCCATCATTCAGGCAAAACAAAAAAAAGGCGAGATACCCCTGGAAAAATATGACTTGGCGGTATCGGAACTGGATCAAAAGTTTGCAGACATGTGGGAACGGCTGGACGGCACTTATGTTATAGAAAGGAACGCTGGTGACAAAAGATACTGCGGCAAATGAATGTGCTGATCCGATGCAGAATTTTACGGTGGAACTGCCTTGTCGGATCATTGAAAGAATTGAACGGTATGCCAAAGAAAACGGTACATCAATGCCCAATGTTTTGATTGAAGCGTTGGACAGCTTTTTAAGCAAACCAGAATAACGGCGGAAAGGATCTCCACATATTGCCTAAAGCCTTCAGCTGTGGTAATCTCACCAAAGTCATCACACTGTGCGCCCGTAGCGGACTTCGAATCCAAGGGTCGGGGGTTCGAATCCCTCCGGGCGTGCCATTTTCATAATTCATTTCCAGAATCTTGTTTTTATATGACAAAATCAGGAGAGCAATATGGCGGATCAGAAAAACAGCGCGCCTCCTTCCTGTGCTGTATGTGACAGCCCGGTGGGGGAAAAAATTTGTTATACAGAACAGGGAAAAGGCCATAAAGGATGTCCCACAGTGGCTTGTAAACAGGTCCTGGAAGAGGCCAACCAGGCGTATGGGGCCGGTGGTGTGCAAGAATTTGCCCATACCGCATCAGCCCAGGAGGCAGCCTGTTATGCCAACCGGGACCAGCAGCCCTATGTGATGCAGCCCACCAAGACCCGGATTGTGGAAACCTGCGAATTTGCCCGGAAAATGGGGTATCAGCGCATCGGCCTGGCCTTTTGCCTGGGGCTTTGTGCAGAGGCAAAAACCGTTGGAGAGATCCTTGAAGCCCATGGATTTGAGGTGGTTTCCGTGTGCTGTAAAGCGGGCAGGACCTCCAAGGATCTCATTGGTATCACGGAGGAGGACAAAATTTATAAGGGAACCGATGAATCCATGTGCAATCCCATATTTCAGGCAAAGCTGCTGAACAAAGAGCAGGTGGATTTCAATATTCTGCTGGGCCTGTGCGTGGGGCATGATTCACTGTTTTTTCAATTCTCTCAAATACCTACCACGGTGCTGGCGGTAAAGGACCGGGTCACCGGACACAACCCCCTGGCAGCAGTGTACCAGGCTGATTCCTATTACCGGAAGGTCCGCAATCCTACGATATGAATATTTTTCTGACCAATGATGACGGCTACCAGGCCCCGGGCATCCAGGCATTGTATGAGGTGCTGAGCCGGGGTCATGATGTGGTGATGGTGGCCCCGGACCGGGAAAAAAGCGCGGTAAGCCATGGTATTACCTTGCATCACCCCATGCGCCTGCACAAAGTGTCGGCCGGCGGCAGGGGCAGAGCGTATGCTGTGGACGGTACCCCGGCTGACTGCGTCAAACTGGGATTGTCTGAATGTTTTGATTCACCTCCGGACATGCTGATTTCCGGGATAAATCCGGGAAGCAATATCGGCATTGACATCAATTATTCC
>JAIVHE010000045.1 GCA_020201255.1 Desulfobacteraceae bacterium | reverse complement strand
TTTTCCAGGCGCTTTACAAGAATGGTGTCATCCACTCCCACCGCATAGATGGCACCAGCCAGAATCTGTGTCCGGGACTGGTCGATGAGCACGGTGTCCCCTTCCTGGATAACCGGTTCCATGGAATGGCCGAACACCTCCATGGCCACCATGCTCCGATACGATCCTTTCCCGGCCAACCAGGCAGCAGGAAAAGCCAGGTATTCAGACACCGCCGCATCAACCTCAAAAGACCCGGTACCTGCAGACAGCCGGGCCGCCACCTTGGGCACATGCCGGAACCCGTCATCATCTGCATGGTCTGCATGCAAAAACACCTTGCCGGTTCCGGAATCTATCCACCCGGGATTCAGTCCGAACCGGCGGTACAGCTTTACCACCCATTTTTCCGGTATCTGGTTCTTGTTTCTGGCATGGGTGATGCCCGAGCGGTTGATGCCCAGTTCCCTGGCCAGATCTGACTGGGAGCTGATGCCCGTGACATCCACTATGCGCGCAATCAGATCATCTACTTTGTTGTCAGCCATGGATCTTTTCCTGTGTTCTGTGAATTTTTGTCTGTTGCAGAATTGTTCATATCTTGTTGTTGCACTTTTGTTTATAAAATGCAACAACTTTTTGCATCTTTGGGTGAAAAAAAAATGGACTTAAAAAAACGGCGGAAAACTTTACTGCGATCCATCCCCGGCTGCTTTTTTGATTTCTATCTCCACCCGCCGGTTCATCATGCGGCCCCGGGCAGTATCATTGGTTTCAATGGGATTTTCACTGCCCAGCCCTCTGATTTCCATCTGATGCGGCGCAATGCCTTTTCCCAGCAGAAAGCTGCCCACAATGTTGGCCCGAAACTCTGAAAGATTCTGGTTGTATGATTTGTTTCCTGCTGAATCTGTGTAGCCTGTCACCACAATTTCCAGATCCGGTTGCAGGGCCAGGATATCGGCATATGCAGACAGTTCATCATATCCTTCCTGTGTAAAATCATTGGAGTTGTATTGAAACCGGATCACCAGCTTGTCATCGGGCAGCGGCGATATCTTTTTCTGGGCTTCAGTATCTCCAGGGATTTTAGTGTCTTCAGGGACTTCTGACTTGATGTTTGTCTCCAGCGCTGCCTGCTGCAATTCTCTTTTCTGAGATACTGGTGCTGGTGCCGGTTCCCACGGCACCGCTGTTTCAGCCCCGAACAGTGCAGTTGTTCTTGCTTGCTGCGATGCTTTCTTTGCCTTTGATGCAGCACCCTGCTGTGCTGGAACATCCGGCCGGAAAATCGCATCTGCCTGAGCCGTGGGCAGCGACTTTGAAACCTCATTGTTTTTGGGAATCTCAAACGTTGGAACGTTTTGATTCCGGGCGTTCTGCCCATTTTTTCCAGAGGGTGTTAAAGAATCATCCCCATTGGAAAGGAATGCTGCATCCCGGTCCGGCATCAATCCCATCGTGCGGTATTTCAGAACCGTAAACTGTCTGGTGACAAAATTTGCCGCCGCCCCGTATGCATCAGGAAACACATAAAATCCCGCCCCGAACAGCACCAGCAGAAAAACCATGATACCGATCCCGGTCAACCCCTTTTTTTTCTCAGGTTGTTTTTCCGGTACGGAATGGGTTTGGGTTTTTGCAGCGGACTTGTCTGCTTCTGATGAACCTGTAGAACCTGTAAAATCATCAATGTCCCGGTGCCTGATATACGCGGGAATTTTTAGTTCTTTTGCACACTCTCTTACAATTGCGGTATCAATGATGTTTTGTTCCTTGACATACCCGGACAGCAGGCAGTGGTCACACAGCACATTGATTCGCCTGGGAAATCCCCCGGAAAAAATGAAAATCTCTCTGGTTGCCGCATCCTCGAAAATCGTATGGTCGGCACCAGCCACCTGCAGCCGGTATGTGATATAATCGGCGGTTTCATCCGGCGTCAAAGGATCAATATTATAATTGAGTGTCAATCGCTGCCTGACAGCCCGGTTCTGCTCCCGGTTCAAAATCTCATTGAACTCATTCTGCCCCACAAAAAAAATATTGATCAGTTTGGCATCACTTTTTTCAATATTGGACAACAGCCGGATTTCTTCAAGCATTTCCTGGGTTAACAGCTGGGCCTCATCAATGATCAGCAGCACCTTTTTGCCGGCTTCACTGGCCTGGAGCAGAAAGCTTTTAAAATAGGCCAGAAACACCCCTTTGGTCTGAAATTCCCTGTCAATACCAAAGCCTGCGGCAATAAAATTGAAAAAATCCATTTTTTCCAGGCCCGGGTCGGGAACAGTGGTACAGACAACATCCTGGCCCAGGCGCTGGAGCAATGTATTGATCAATGTGGTTTTGCCGGTACCCACATCACCGGTGAGCAGCAAAAACCCCTTGTTGTCCAAAACCCCGTATTCCAGTGTTGCCAAAGCTTCTTTGTGTTTTTCGCCAAACCACATGAAAGCCGGATCCGAACTGATCTGGAATGGTTTTTTATGCAGCTTGTAAAATGATGTATACACAGTAGTGTTCCGACCCCTTCTTTTTTTGATTTTACATCAGTGTAATGGGCTGGTTGCAAATTGTCAAGAATGCTTCGAACAGGTAGATAAACGGTTTGAGCAGATTGACAAACGCTTCGAACAGGTGGAAAGACGCTTTGAACAGATGGACAAGCGCTTTGATGTCCTGACCGTCCGCATCGACCGGTTCATGCGCTGGTCATTTGGCCTGACCCTGACCGTTGCCGGCATTATTATTGCCGTTATGGAGGATAAAAATTCTTTTTTTTGAATCTTGCATTACTCCGGGTTTATGTATACAATATTTGCCTGGACATACCCGGCAACCATAATGATGACTATGACAATCATTGGAAAGACTGTTCTTGAGCCTTAAGTACCTGCGGAATTTCCCTGCATTTAAACTACCGATATCATTTTCAGGATATTAATAACAACCTCGTTTTCAGGTATGATAATGCGCCGCATTTCCCGGGATTTGCAAATTTTCCCAATCACAGACATGGCCCTGATGAAGTCAGGGATTCTTCAAAACCTCCCATAGAAAAAATAATTGAGGAAGCTGTCGATACAGAGGAGAAACAAAACTAAGCCGATCCTTCCGAAGAAAAACAATGGTATTCCAAGGCAAAGACATTGACGATTTCAGGAAGACCATGAAAAATCTGGCATCAGAAGCAGCCTGATCGTCTTCACAGATTTTTCTATGATTTTGAGCAGACGGTACAAAAAACTTCTGCCGATGACACAGACGTTTTTCAGCACATCCTTGATCTGACCATCCAGTCTGTCAACAAAAGACCTGTATTGATGCAGGTCTTGCGTGCAGATAGCACACCCGGTTTTCCGGGAAATCCATGCATTCATCCGGTTTACGGTTTTATGAATCTGCAGGGCCGCATGACCGGGTGTCACCGGATTTGTGACTTCTCCGGCTGTCCTCTCCTGTATTGGCCGGTCTTGTTTCCAGTTACGTTCTCAATATCTCGCCGAAATTTTTTACTTCCTACGGGAGTCCCCGAATGAAGGGCCTTCTGGATCAAACCTGTTTCATCTTCATCCACTTCCATTTCAAATAACATCCATGCCCTGACGGGCACAACAAAGGATGAAAGCTGTTAGCTTTTAGCTGATTACTGAAGGCGGATGGCTTTCATATAAACTCTTGATAACTTTTCAATCATGAACTATTATTAAATTAATTGAACCAACGATAAATCAAGGAGGTATCAATATGAAATCCATAACAATTCATGGTCTTGAAGAACCCTTATGGTCTCTTGTAAAATCTAAGGCAGAGTTTGAGGGGCTAAGTTTAAATAAAACCATTAAAAAACTATTAGAAAAATCACTAGGGATTTCTCGACCAGAAGAAAATAATAGGAAAAATGAATTCAAACAGTTTTTAGGTTGTTGGTCAAAAACTGATCTTGATGAATTTAATACGGCTATTAGCGATATCGAGCAGATCAATCCAAAGGATTGGAGATGAAAAAAATAGTTTTGGATACCAATGCTTATACTGCATTAATGATGGGCAATATAAAAATCCTTGAAATTTTGGCTGTCTCAGAAACGGTGTACATTTCTATTTTCGTTATGGGCGAACTGTATGCTGGATTTAAGGGTGGAAATAAAGAGAAAGAAAATTGCCAAATTTTTGAAACTTTTTTAAAGAAACCTGGAGTAAAGATACTAAATGCAACTGAAGAGACTGCTCAAATATTCGCATTTATCAAAGATCTACTTAAGAAACCGGTGGGGCAAAGCCGACCAGTTCAGCCCGGTGGACACCATCAACCCCCAGGATTTCAGAGAATTCATGATCCCGGAGTATGAAGAAACCAAACAGCCGGTGTGGATGGCCAACCTGAAACTGCTGTTTGACGGATTTGCCCTGGAAGGGGTATTCATCCCTGGAAACCGCCGTGTTCACCAATGAAAACATTGAGGTGGAATACCAGCGGACCGATGTCCTGGGCATGGAATTTGAAACCACCCTGTCCGGTTTCGGTATCAGGGGCGAGGCTGCCTGGTATGAATCGGTGCCAACCTGTTTTACGGGGATGATGACACCTGGCTGGGCAGATTCAACGATGACAGTCAGTTTTTTGTGGATATTTCATATCATTTTTAGACCAGTTCGTTACAAAATGGTTGAATAATTTCTTGAAAAAATATCATTGACAGATTATTATTAAAAATAAACCCCTGATTTGTTTAAGGAGATACAGACAGTGCCTCTGGCAAAAGAAGACATGGATTTGGTCAAAGCCCAGGTTGAAGCCTGGCTGTTGGAAATGCTGCCGGAGCAGAAACTCGGGGTTTATGATCTGGAACTGCGTACCCGCATGCTCAAGGTGGAAGAAGAGCTCAGGCACCAGCGGGAACTGATGCAGCAAGGCTTTGCCATGATGGATAAGCGGTTCGAAAGCATGCAGCACAACATGGACAAACGCTTTGAACAGGTGGACAAACGCTTCGAAAAGGTAGACAAACGCTTCGAACAGGTAGACAAACGGTTTGAACAGATGAACAAGCGATTTGATGTCCTGACCGTCCGCATCGACCGGTTCATGCGCTGGTCATTTGGCCTGACCCTGACCGTTGCCGGCATTATCATTGCCGTGCTCAAATTCACCTGAAGGTTTCTTCCCATGGTCAATCGGGTGAAGCCCTTTTCCCACCAAGGCAATCTGTGCATCCACCCGTGACAACTCAGCCTTTGCATTGATAGATTGAAAGATACGTCCGGCCCTTTTCAGGCTGTCAATATCATCAAGGCGTTTGCCCATCTCAAAACAAATCAGGCCTTCTTCAAATCGTGCCCCCAGGCTCCGGGCGGTCTGGATACCCTGGTGCCAGAAATCATTGGCTTTTTCAAGATTGCCTTTTAAGCCATGGGTATTTTTGTATTCCAAGGTAGGCGTTATGACTGCTCCACTGATAGTCAGCCGGATTTTCACAGATTTTTGCCCTGACCGGATTACAATGAATGTATCTGACAAGTTCAAGCAAATAGTTGTCTTTGTCGATAAGAATCGCTTTATATCGTCCCTGGAACAGATGACCGAACCGCTTTTGCCGCGAATTGATATGACGCGT
>JAIVHE010000598.1 GCA_020201255.1 Desulfobacteraceae bacterium | reverse complement strand
GCCACTACCTTCGGGTCTTCATACACATAAAATGCTTTGGAAGCGATTACCAGGGCTGTACCAATGACAACCCCCAGTCCCCCCATCATCAAAATTGACTGAATCATGCCGTATCCTCAATATTGGGTTAAAAATTATATTGGGTTTGCAATTATGTTGTTCAGCCGGGTACTGCAAACTTGCGGCTGTCTACAAATGCCCTTGATTCTATAACAATTAATAGAGCAAAATGTCAACCATATCCCGGCATTACCACAGGACTATTGCTCTGCTGTTGGGCTGTGTTTGTCTTGACACATTGGATGACTTGTGATACATGCGTTTGCATTGATAATTGCACAATAGTTTTCGATGATCACAATGGACTAATTACGGAAGGAATCACCATGGATCAGAACACCCTCACCATTAATGGTCACGCCTATAATTTCGAACCCGGCCAGACCATTCTGCAAATAGCGCAACACAATAATATTGATATCCCGAACCTCTGTCATCTTAAAGGCACGAGGCCGACAGGAGCCTGTCGTATCTGCATTGTGGAACTGGAAGAATCCTGGGGCAAAAAACTGGTCTCCTCCTGCAGCACGCCTGCTAAAAAAGACATGGTGGTTCATACAGAATCTCCTGAAATTGTAAAATATCGGAAAATATATCTGGGATTGATGCTGGACTCCGGCAACCATAATTGTGATATCGGGTCGGCCGCAGATGAATCCTGGACCGATTTTCAGATCGCTGCCATGGAAAATGACAAAAAAGAGGAACTGTGCCCGGTGTGGGGAGATTGTGAACTCCAGGCCCTGGCCTACCGATACCAGGTAAAAGGCAGGGTCAGCGGTCGGCACAGAGAACCGCTTCTCCTGCCGGTAGAGGATGACAATTCGTTTATATACCGGGATATGTCCCGCTGTATCCTCTGCGGCAGATGTGTGGCCGCCTGCAATGAAGTCCAGGTGAACCAGGCCATTGATTTTGGTTTCCGGGGCAACAGCGGCAAAATCATTGCCGGAACCGGTACCACCCTGAGGAACTCCAGCTGCGTATTCTGTGGGGAATGTGTCCAGGTTTGCCCGGTGGGGGCACTTGTGGAAAAGAAAAACCTGGGAAAAGGCAGGCCATGGGAGACCGAAAAAATCAGAACTACCTGTCCCTACTGTGGTGTGGGGTGTCAGCAACTGCTCCACCGTTGATCAAAAAAGAGGGCAAACAGGTGCCGGCCTCCTGGGATGAAGCCCTGGATCTTGTTGCCGAAAAATTTGCTAAGATCCGGGACCGGCACGGGGCTGATACCATGGGGGTACTCACATCGGCCCGGACCACCAATGAAGACAATTACATTGCCCAGAAATTCACCCGGGCCGTGCTCAAGACAAACAATATTGACCATTGTGCGCGACTGTGACACAGCTCCACCGTAGCCGGTCTGGCTGCAGCATTTGGAAGCGGTGCCATGACAAACACCATCGCGGATCTGGAAACCTCTGATGTGATCCTTGTTACCGGATCAAATACCACGGAAAACCACCCGGTTTTGTCCACGTTCATCAAAAGGGCTGCCCTGAAAGGCAAAAAAATCTATGTGGTGGATCCCAGGCGGATCAAACTGGTGGATCTTGCAGCAAAATGGCTGCGGCCCAATCCCGGAACCGATATCGCCTGGATAAACGGGCTGATGCATGTGATTATCAAAGAAGATCTCCATGACAAGGCATTTGTTGAAGCGCGCACGGAAAATTTTGATGCCTTAAAAGAGGTGGTGGCATCCTATACCCCTGAGCATGTGGCTGACATTACCGGGATTGCTGCTGAAGATATTATGGAAGTGGCCAGAGAATTTGCCAAGGCCCCGGCAGCTGCCATCTGCTACTGCATGGGCATCACCCAGCACACCTGCGGAACCGACAATGTCAAGTCTCTGGCCAATTTGTCCATGCTCTGCGGTCATCTGGGAAAACCCGGCGGCGGGGTCAATCCCCTGCGGGGTCAGAACAATGTTCAGGGTGCCTGTGATATGGGCGGGCTTCCCAATGTGTTCACCGCCTATCAGGCCGTGACCAGTGACGAGGCCAGACAAAGCTATGAAAAAGCCTGGAATGTGACCGGTATGCCGGCCAAACCGGGCCTGCCCGTCACCGAAATGATTGAAAAAGCCTATGCCGGTGAATTTAAATCCATGTATGTCATCGGTGAAAACCCCATGGTATCGGATCCGGATCTCAACCATGCGGAAAAAGCTTTGGCCAACCTGGAATTTCTGGTGGTACAGGATATTTTTCAAACAGAAACCACTGCCATGGCCGATGTGGTACTGCCCTCCTTGTGCTGGGCGGAAAAAGACGGCACCTTTTCCAATACCGAGCGCAGGGTCCAGCGGGTAAGAAAGGCGGTAGACGGTCCGGAAGGCGCCCGCCCGGACTGGGAT
>JAIVHE010000292.1 GCA_020201255.1 Desulfobacteraceae bacterium | reverse complement strand
CGATGGAGCAGATGATCACCACATTGTCGGCATGGTCCCGCATCACCTCCAGTTCGTATTCCTTCCATCCCAGCACCGATTCCTCCAGCTGGATCTGGCTGATGAGAGATGCGTCCAGGCCGGACTTGGCCACGCGGTTCAGCTCTTCCATGTTGTAGGCCACCCCGCCGCCGGTGCCGCCCAGCGTGAAGCTGGGCCGGACAATCAGGGGGAACCCGATCTTTTTTGCCACTGCCTCAACTTCCGCAAAATTATGGGCAAATCCGCTTTTGGGAATGCGCAGGCCGATCTTGTTCATGGCATCGCGGAACAGCTCTCTGTCTTCGGCCTTGTTGATGGCGTCAATGGAGGCGCCGATCAGTTCCACGTTGTATTCTTCGAATATCCCGGTTTTGGCGGCTTCAATGGCAGTGTTTAAAGCGGTCTGGCCTCCCAGAGTGGGCAGCACCGCATCCGGCCGTTCCGCTCTGATTACCTTGCACAGGGTGTCCGGTGTGACCGGTTCGATATAGATCCGGTCTGCGGTTTCCGGGTCGGTCATGATGGTGGCGGGATTGGAGTTGATGAGGATTACCTCGAACCCCTCTTCCTTCAAGGCTTTGCAGGCCTGGGTGCCGGAATAGTCAAATTCGCAGGCCTGGCTGATGATAATGGGGCCGGCCCCGATAATCAGGATTTTTTTGATATCATTACGCTTTGGCATGGGTCATCACCTTGGCAAACTGGTTAAAAAGATAGGCCGCGTCATGGGGACCGGGGGAGGCTTCGGGATGGTACTGCACGGCAAAGGCCTTGAGGGAATCATCACGGATCCCTTCCAGGGAGTCTTCGTTCAGATTGATGTGACTCAATGCACAAGATTTGTCCTTGAGGCTGTTCAGATCCACTGCAAACCCATGGTTCTGGGAGGTAATTTCCACCTTGCCGGTGGCCATGTTTTTCACCGGCTGGTTGGCCCCCCTGTGGCCGAATTTGATTTTATGGGTTTCCCCCCCCATGGCCAGCCCCAGCAGCTGCATCCCTAAGCAGATGCCGAAAACCGGCACAGAACCCAGCAACAGCCGAATGGTGTCCACCGCATAGGTCAAAGGTTCCGGGTCTCCCGGGCCGTTGGACAAAAAGATGCCATCCGGCTGTAATGCCTGTATGGTGTCGGCAGATGTTTTGGCCGGCACGGTGAGCACCT
This sequence comes from Desulfobacteraceae bacterium, assembly GCA_020201255.1. Classification (GTDB taxonomy): domain Bacteria; phylum Desulfobacterota; class Desulfobacteria; order Desulfobacterales; family Desulfobacteraceae; genus Desulfotignum. The sequence goes on along the minus strand of JAIVHE010000292.1, from coordinate 1,276 downwards.
CGCATCCGGCCCGTTCCAGGCACCGGATGATATTGTATTTAATACCGAAATCCAGGGCCACCACCGAGTGTTTTTTCCCCCGGTGCCGCCAGACAAAGGCGTTGGACACGGGTGTCCAGATCTTCGACTCCCAGGACATGGCTTTTGATCAAATAATCCGCCAGTGTCCCTCTGGATCTGAAATTGGAAGGAAAATCCTGGTATTCCTTGACGATAAAGGCCGCTGCCTGTATCCGGCTGGATTCCACATCCTCGGGGCTGATCCCGTAATTGCCTATCAGCGGATAGGTCATGGTCACCATTTGTCCATAATAGGAAGGATCGGTGAGAATCTCCTGGTACCCGGTCATGCTGGTGTTGAATACCGCCTCTCCGCGGGCTTCACCTGGTCCTGTGAAACTTCTGCACGGAAAAATCCTGCCGTCTTCCAGGGCTAATAATGCTTTCATCTTTTTAACCTGTTCACACTTTGCGTTAACATCACGGATCCGAAGGCCTGTCCGGATCATATTTCCTGGTCGCGCTCCCTTGTTGAAGCCCCAATAAATATCATAAAACACAGTGTTTTAGCAAGGCAGTAATGACGAATCTGGATATTTACTTTTATTTTGCAATTCTGCCTGAATGAAGGCATTCAGACCGCAGACGCCGGCCGACAATCCGTTCAACCGTTCCTCCGGTAGAGATCACCGTATCCACATCCAAACCGGTTTCAATGTTCATTTCATCCAGCATCACGGCCAGGTCTTCAGTGGATACCAGTCCGGAGAGTCCCGGATCTTTGTGATAGTATTCACCGGTACCGGCCACAGGGATACCATCAACAAAATTGGCAGGCTGGCCACCGATCCCCCCCAGGGTCGATTCAAAATGGGTGATCCCGGCCTGCATGGCAGCCAGTACGTTTGCCATCCCCCATCCACGGGTAGAATGGAAATGGGCCACATGCTTTTCCGGATCAGGCATCGCATCCAGCACAGTGGAAAAATAGGCATATATTCTGTCCGGCGTGGCTGACCCGTCGTGATCCGCATGTTCGATCTCGTCGGCACCCATCTGCAGCCAGCGCTGTGCAAAGGCAACCGCTTCTTGCATATCCGTCCTGCCGGTTTTCGGGCATCCCCAGATACCGTTAATCACGCCACACACCTTGATGCCCGATGATTTGACCGTTTCAATGCATGTGTCTGTCATTTTCCAGTATTCATCGATACTCATGCCGGTATTTGCCTGTTGATAGGCATCACTGACAGAGATGACCAAAAGAATCCGGTCT
>JAIVHE010000044.1 GCA_020201255.1 Desulfobacteraceae bacterium | reverse complement strand
CGGTATGTTCAGGAATGGCTGGGCATCATGTGCACCGGACAGATCGTTGAACTCCATGGGAATAGGCCGGAAGAGACCACCTATTATCTGCCGCCGGAACATGCGGCTTTGCTGATCCGCAAAAGCGGCAGCGGCAACATGGGTGTCTATACCCAGGAGATTCCTTTGCTTACACAGACTGCCATGGCCAGGGTGGCAGAAGATTTTTCCAAAGGGGAAGGCATACCCTATGAAGTCTATCCCGGATTCCAGGCATTTATGGCGCAGCTTTCCCATGCCAAACACAGACAGGTACTGGTCCGGCATTTTTTGCCCGGGGTGGATGACGGACGTCTCATGGCCCGCCTGGAAAAGGGGATTCGGGTCTGTGACATGGGATGCGGCCAGGGGATTGCCCTGCACCTGATGGCTGAAAAGTTTCCGGCCTCCTCATTTACCGGTATAGACAATGACGAACCCGCCATTGCAAAAGCCCGGAGCCAGGCATCAGAACTGGGTCTGGAAAATAGTACCTTCCTGGTCAAAGATGCGGCTGCCATTTATGGGGATCCCGATTTTTTCCAGGCATATGATTATATCACCGCATTTGACGCTATTCACGACCAGAGCCGGCCCTTGGAAGCGCTCAAGGCAGTCCGGCATATGCTGGCCCCGGACGGGATGTTTTCCATGATTGATATCGATGCAGCCAGCCATCCGGCCGGCAACCTGGACCATCCCATGGGTCCTTTTCTCTACACGGCCGCCGATAATTCGCCAATCCGGGGCGATGACCGCAATGGGGTCCGACCCCTGCGCGTCATTCTGGAACTGGTCCCGGCGCGCGACAGCGGCTGCGCCTGCCAGTGCGTGCGCCCACTGTTTTACAAGGTTTTCACATCAGTTATTTTTTCATAGCCGTGAATATTTTCACTTTGGATCATACTTGAGTCTCATCTGATGCTTTATCCAAAACCTCTCGTACCTTTACCGCCAGATCTTCCATTGAAAAGGGTTTCTGAATAAATGCCACGCCTTCATCCAACACGCCCTGATGGGCGATGAGAATCGTCTCACCGATGCCCCGTGGCGACGGTGCCATGGGTCTGTCCGGTTTATTTTCGACCATGTCCTCGGTATGGCGTGGCAGATAGATCCTCAAACTGCTGCCTTTTTCCGGCTCGCTGTAAACATTGATGAATCCGTTGTTCTGTTTGACTATGCCGTACACCGTGGCAAGGCCCAGGCCGGTGCCCCTGCCGGTTTCCTTGGTGGTGAAAAAAGGTTCAAACAAGTTGTCCAGGGTATGTCTGTCCATGCCGCAGCCGTTGTCGCTCACCGCTAGCAGGACAAATTTACCAGGGATAAAGCCTTCATGGTCTGTACAATAAGCCGGATCAAAGGTTTTCATGCCTGTTTCAATGGTGAGTTTGCCCACGCCGGCAATGGCATCTCTGGCATTGACGCACAGATTGGCCAGGATCTGGTGTTCTTCTATCTCCGTCCTTGCGGAGGATATCCCATTCACAGCTTTGAATCGGTACCCCTGTTCGGTAAGTCTCGTTATAGGTACGATAAATTATTTTTATCCGTTTTATTCTATCCAATATTTTTGGTATACTTAAAACTGGTCTGCCAATTTGCCATGCTCACGTCAGATCTTTTCCACAAATTACAATCAAAGGATGTCCGTCATGAAAATCAGCCAATGCACCACCCATTTTTTCAATTACCAGCGCATGAACGTGAAAAAAAATACGTTGCGCAATTATGAGTACATCCTTGGCAGTTTTCAAAAACACTTTGGTGACATAGATCTTTCGGTCATCTCATCCGAAGACATTCTTGGTTTCATGTCAACGGCTACAGATGGCACCAGCCAGAACACCAAAAAAAAAACTCCGCTTCACCCTCATATCTGTTTTTTTCAATTTTGTCAAAAATTCCCTTGATTCCAAAATCACAAATCCATGTGACAATCCCGCATTGCGCAAACTTTTCAGGGCCGGAAAATCAACACAGTTCAAGATACTTGAAAAAGATGCAGTGGATGAGTTCATTTTCAGGACCAGCAATCAACGGAACCAGCTGATGCTGGAACTTATGGCCCGGAGCGGTATGCGTGTCGGGGAGGTACTGAAGTTAACACCCATGGATATTGACGACCGTAAAGCCATCATTCAAGATCCCCAAAGTGGCAAAGAGACTGAAGTTGTGTTTCTGCCTCAAAAAGTTGCTGACCGGCTCAGGACATATATTCAAGAAAAGGGGATTGGTAACGATGCCAGAATTTTTCCGTTGACATATGCAGCCGCCAGATTGATTGTCAAAAAGGCCGGCAATCTTGTCGGTGTTCATGTCAGACCTCAAGACTTGCGCCGACATGCTGCCGCGTATGCATCACGTTCAGGCACACCCCTGGAAATTGTGTCAAAGGTACTGTTGCGCCATGCGAATTTATCAACCACTCAAAGTTACCTGGGTAAAATCAGTGATGCTGAAGCCATGCGGTGGATTGACAACCTGCATGGGTGATCCCATTTATGGCCGGGCTGAAAATTTGTTTTCGGCCCGGTTATTTCAAAGAGCATTTTCCAAGGTCAAGTATGTAAATGGTATCCATTATTTTTCAGTGCCCTGAAAACACAACTATTGGATGATCATTGACTTCAATCAATCATCATAAATGTCAAAATCAGGATAATGTTTTTTCGCACAGACTTGGCAAATACTATGGCTGAATTTGGCTTCAGAATGCTTATGGATGTATGCTTCAACCTCTTGCCAATAGCCCTTATCATCACGAATTTTTTTGCAGTGGGAGCAAATTGGAAGAAGCCCGCTTAAAGTTTTAATTTCAGACAATGCTTTTTCCAAATCAAAGATGGTTTTTTCTTTTAAAATCACCTCTTTTTCAAGAGCAGTGTTGGTTTCACGTAGTTCCAGAGTTCTTTTTGATATTGTTTTTTCCAGTTGGTCTCTTTCTTGTTTTAATTGGGATGACATTGAATTGAAAGCACCACCCAATTCCGACAACTCTTTACTGGTTGGCAAATCAATCTGAACACCAATTTTTTGTGGATTCTCTGAAATTTCTTTTGCTTTAGAGCCAATATAAGAAATTGGGTCATAAATCCACCGTTTCCCTAAAAATGTTGCCAAACCAGATGCTATCAGCAGCACCAAAATAGATACTACAGCGAGAAACAGAATAATTTGATTTATATCCTTATAGGCAGCAGTAAGAGGTATTCTAATGGAAATAGTTGAAACGACTTCTCCCTCATAACGTCCAAAACTTCTATCGGAACCATAATACGCTATTAAATCTTCAGGCGCATTTTCTGACACACTATGACATCTGAGACAACTTTTTTCCATTGTCTCACCTCTGCGAAGCACAATGAAGAAAGGATCTCCATCAATATATTTTATTTTTGATAGTTCTTTAATTTCCGAGTTTTTATTTAGTTTTTCAATAAAATCCTTTTCGAATTCATCTGCTTCATTTTGAGGATTCCTGGCATTAATGGCGGCTTCTTTGTAATAATATTTTCCCTTTGAAACGGACTGGTAATATGCATCAATTTCTTTAACTGCATAGGTAGAAGACATCCATTTTGGGTCAAAATATTTTTCATCAGCAAGGTTTTTTAGTTTCTCAAAAACAGCAGGTTTGAGTTGGTGTGTAAAATAGGTGTGGGTTGCAATGTTTCTATCGAGAATTATCATGGCCTTTTCTTTGGCTTCGTCAAGCGTGTGCTGCTTCAAGCGCCAGTTGATAACCCCGATAGAAATCACTCCCAGCAGAATCACAATTACACTAATTGAAGAAAGAAATCTAAAATTCGCTCTAAATTTTTTATCGTTCATTCACCCTACCTACCCCCACGTTTGTATTTTTCTTTAACTTCCTCAATCAGTAGGATTTTGTTCATACCTGCCTCCGTCCTTTACAACCGACAATCAAGACACAATTCATCCAAAAGCAAATTCAAAACACCAATGCAGAACCTAAGTCCTGCACCGATTCAATTCTTCGGCATCGCGAAGAGCCATTTTGGGCATGATACGAATAATTTTTTATTTCGTATTTCATTGCTCAAATCTATTCTTTCATTTCATCTAAAACTTCCCGTATTTTTTGGGCGAGATCCTTCATCCCCATCGGTTTCATCAGCTGCCCCTTGATTCCCAAGCTTTCCGCTTTTTTTCTGTTGATTCTTTGACTGAATCCGGTGCAGAGGATGATGGGGATCTCAGGCTTTGTGACAACCAGTTCTTCGGCAAACTGCATTCCATTTAAATAGGGCATGTTCATGTCAGTTATGACCAGATCAAAACGGGTGGGATCGGCCCTGAATGCTGCCAGGGCATCCTCGCTGCCGGTAAAGCAGGTGACGGTATACCCCAGTCTTTCAAGCATCTGTTTTTCAAGGCTCACAATGGGTTGTTCATCATCCACAAGCAGGATATGTTCCGTGCCTGTGGGAAGTGGTGTTATTTCTTTTTCAGGTTCGGATTCCTGTGTTTTTGCCAGCAGCGGCAGGTAGATGGTAAAAGTTGTGCCTTTGCCGAACTCACTGTGAACGTTAATTTCACCGCCATACGTTTTCACGATACCGTATACCGTTGCAAGCCCCAGGCCCGTTCCCCGTCCTTTTTCCTTGGTGGTGAAATACGGGTCGAATATTTTGCTGATAACGGCAGGGTCGATACCCGTGCCGGTATCGGAAACCGACAGCATGCCATACCGGCCCGGCGCCAGGTCACCGACGTGATCATCCGCTTGATCCACATCAGTTTCCGTAAGCTGAATTAAAATAGTGCCGCCGGTAAGTTCCACTGCATGATAGGCATTGGTGATCAGGTTCATGGCAATCTGATGGATCTGGGTGGGATCTGCCATGACCGGACCGCAGTCAGTCTGGATATCCCGGCTGATCTGGATGTCCGTTGGAATCGTGGCACGGCAGAGATTAAAAACCTCTTTGAGCACTTTCTGGATGTGGACCGGGATCAGCTGTTTTTCCGACTGCCGGCTGAAAGACAGGATCTGTTGTACCAGTTCTCTGCCTCTTTTGCCCGCCAGGAAGATTTCATGAAGATTATGATGTTCCGGGCTGTCAGGGGGAAAATCGGCCAGCATCATTTCAGACAATCCCACAATGGGAAACAAGAGGTTATTGAAATCATGGGCAATGCCCCCGGCCAGGGAGCCGATGGATTCCATCTTCTGTGCCTGACTCAACTGATGTTCCATTTTTTTCTGCCCGGTAATATCCGCAAAAATAGTAAGAATTAAATTCTGATCTGCCACATTGATTAACGTTGCATACATCAATGCAATGAGCTTTTCTCCATTTTTGGCAGTGAATGTCATTTCCAGTCCATTCACACTGCCGTTCATTTTTAATTCACTAATGAATCGGCCCCTGTCCTCAGGTGAATACAGATTGAGTTCCGTTGTTTTCCTGCCGATTAATTCATTGCGTTGATAATGGGTTAATTCGCATATCTTCTGATTGACATCCGTCATTTCCCCTGACTCAAAGTCTGTGAGCGCGATTGCCTGTGGAGAGAGCGCAAAAATCTTTCGAAATTTTCTTTCACTTTCTTTTAACAGTTGCTCTGTGATTTTTCTTTCGGTTACATCGTGCACAATTGAGTGGAGCAGATATCTTCCATCGATCTCTATCGCACTGCTGAAAACCTCCACATCACGCTCAGATCCATCAGCAAGTTTATGCTTGAAATGGAAATGGTTTCTCGAACCGCTTTGTGCCTGAGCCATTTCACAGTTAACCTGGTCTTTCAGCAGCTGATTGATCTCCTGAATCTTCATTTTTTTTAATACTGATGAAGGATAACCGTAATATTTTTCAGCGGCATCATTGGCTTCTATTATGTTTCCGGTTTTCGAATCGATCAGCAGTTTTACCGCTGAATGATGCTGAAAGATGGTCCTGAATTTCTTTTCACTTTTGATTAATTTTCTTTCCACCTGCCGCCGCCGGGCAATGTTGAAAACCAGATAACCCAGAATTGTGATTAATACGAACAGAACGCTGATAACAGAATTGACGACTATTTTATATTTTGAATAAAAAGAGGAGGGGCTGTTAATGACTACACGTTGTTCCGGAAGGTCAGACATGTTGATTGCCCATCTCACAAGTTGATCATAGTCAAACATGTAAGGATTTTTGCTTACTCTTTCAATGGAAAGATCAGTGGTTTTGCCCTCGTTTATCAGCAGAATCGCCTTCTGGGCGGCAATTCTGCCATGGGTTTGACTGTTCAGCAGCTTTCCCCCGACAATGCCGTAACTGAAATACATATCAATAATTCCGTAAACCGGCACGGTCGAATATTTGGAGATCAACCTGCCTCCTGTTGTCGGGGATAGATACGCATTGTGTTTGTCCCTTAACCAGACCGCAAGCAATACAACAGCATTTTCAGGCAGAGACCGGAGTTTTTCAAACGCTTGCGCATGAGTGACGTTTTTCCCCTCGATATATTCAAAATAAAGGTTGGGGTATTGCCGGGCAGTCTGCTGGATATCCCTGAGCTGTCCGATTCCCGTGGGGGTGCTGTCAACAAGAACGACAATTTTTTCTGTTCGGGGATGAAGCTTTAATGCCAGATCAATGGTCGGTTTGATATCCAACACCTCAATAATACCGGATACCTTGGGGACGTTGGTGATCAATGAATCTCTGAAGTCATTGATCCCACAAAATGCAATTGGCGCGTCATTGAATAATTCATGCCGGTATTTCAAAACAAAGCCAAGCGCATTGTCATCCGTGGTAATTATCGCATCAAACAGGGTGTTGTCGTACTTCAGCTTATATAAATCGTGAAGCATCTGAAGGTATGGTTCCGTATAAATGCGTTTTGAATCCATGTATTCAACAATAATGTCAATATCCTTGAATTCCCTTCTTAGAACTGCTTTTGCAGCATCGACCTGATTATCCGTCCATTCAAATTCCTTGTGGTATGAATTTAAAATGAGAACTGTAAGGGAAGGGGTAGCAAAAACACTGCCAAAAGGCATAATTGCATAAATAAACAAAAAGATTAAAGTGGTTTTGCACCTCGTCTGAATTTTCAATAAATGCTTGTTGATCTTCATGTTTTATTGACCCGGTAATAGATCGGAAACCCAATTGATCATAATACACATGCCCAATTTTTTTGTCTTTCGGTTTTTTCGAAAGGGTTCTTTTTTGCCATATGTTCAATCTTAAAAATATCCATATCCCGATATGTTTTTTAGCACATTCTTGCCCATTGTTTCTTTCCAAACACACTTTATCAAGTTTTGAAAATTTATGGTATCCATTATTTTTCTTGGCCCTGAAAATATAATAGTGTGCGTTATCTATCAAACATAATTTTTTCAACTATCTCATCAATATTATATGTTCCATCAATCCCGGTAACTATCATTTCATTTTTACCCTTTGGTAGCTTCCATTTCACTATCACAGAATTGTTTTTATAGTCA
>JAIVHE010000043.1 GCA_020201255.1 Desulfobacteraceae bacterium | reverse complement strand
CTGCGACAGCCGGTATCCGTTTGCCTATACCCTCTACACCAAGGAACAAAATGCCCTGATGCACCATTACCAGGGACTGTTCCGGTTCATGGCCGACACCCCCGAAGACCTGGCCCATGCCTGACCACCAAACCGGAAATAATTTGCCAGAATCAAAATAGTATTGTATGACTTCATAGAAATGGGAACAGCGATCTGAAAAGGGCACCTCATGTTAACAGATCTGCAAATAAAATCTTTGATCAGCTGCGATAAAAAAATTGTCAATGCAGACCCGAAAAAAGGGATGAAACCTGATGGCAAAAGTGAGTTTCTCCAACGTCGGAATCTTGATGTCTGCTCCCTCTCAGAACAAGAAACATTCACTGTTTTTTTGAGAAAAAATAATTTTCTGATTGAACAGTTCAGCATAGGTATCCTTTATAAGACCAGGGTAAGGGAACCGAGTTCAATCATGCTTTTAAGATACAACGGTATTCATGGTACCAAAGATTACAGCATTGATGGTCATTATGGAGATTTTCACATCCACAGAATAACTGAAAATCTCTTGAGCCAGGAAATTTATGAACCTCGGGAAATTTCCAGAACATCTTTGTACAACTCATTTGACCAGGCTCTGAGTTTGTTTTTAAGAAAATTAAACATCATAAACACCAAAGATTTTTTTCAGGTTTCAAACATACAGCTTGAACTATTTTAACAATTTGATTAAGACTTATGATATGGAAACCTTGCTCAAAGAAATAGAATCTACCTGCAAAGGCAAGATCCGTTTTCAAAAAAAACGGCCAGAACTGTATCAGGTTTATTTGCCTGTTTACTATGAAGACGGGGATATGGCTGATGTGTTTCTGGCCCCATCTGAAAACGGCAACGGATCTTTTCTCTTGAAAGACTGCGGGACAACTCTGATGAGGCTTTCATACACTTATGAAATCAATACGCCTGCAAAAGAAGCCATATTCAACAAAATCATTCATCAGAGTGGTGTAATGGAAAAAAACGGAGAATTGTGTGTGGAAAGTGACTCAGATCAGCTTTTTCACAGCCTCATGCAACTCACCGGATGCCAGCAGAAAGTGTTGAATATGCGGATGTGGCAACGGGAAACCATTCGATCCCTTTTCCTTCAGGACCTGGATGAATTTATCACCACACAGATGAACCAGTATCAGGTACTAAAAAACGTCACACCATTACCGGAATATGATGTCATCGAGGTGGATTACCAGCTGGAATACAACGGTAAAAAATTCTTTGTTTTTGGCGTCAACAGCAAAGACAAGGCCAAAAACAGCACCATCTCTCTGCTCGAAATGCAAAAGGCGGGCTTGCGCTATATCGGTATCATTGTTCATGAAGCCATGGACCAATTGCCCAGAAAAGATCAGATGTATCTGACTCAGAATGCGGATAAACAGTTTGTCAATCTTATGGACTTTCAAGAAAAAGGGGACGCCTTTATCCGGCGGGTGGCTGCCTGATAAAGGCAACCGGCAATCAAACCCTTCCCGGCAGCGCTGCCCGGCCATGACCGGCAGATAACAAATGCAATCCCGATCCTCCCCATACCCTGGTTTTGCCCCCGCCCTCCTGGACCAGGCTGAAAACACCTCCAGCCTCTGGGCTTTGCCTTCCTCGCCCCGGCCTTCCGGGGAGTCCTGTTCGTCAATCCCGCCACCCGCCAGGCCCTGCTCCTGGACCACCGGATCTGCGACAGCCGGTATCCGTTTGCCTATACCCTCTACACCAAGGAACAAAATGCCCTGATGCACCATTACCAGGGACTGTTCCGGTTCATGGCCGACTCCCCGAAGACCTGGCCCATGCCTGCCGCACCCTGGGCCGCCTGCTGAACAAAGCGTTTGCCGAAGACAGCATCCAGACAAAGGGCCGCCACCGGCACTGGCACGACATCGACCCCACCCTGCCCGAGGCCCTGTTCGAGCAGGCATTCATCGACTGCTACGGCCGGGAGTCCCTGGACCGGGTGACCCGGGAGTTCCCGGTCATCGACATGAACGGCCGGACCCGGTGGGTGGATTTTTTCATCCAGCTTGAAAAATAACTCTATGACCTGACAAATTTCAAAAGCGCCTCATAGTTATAGTTGTCAGCTTTTTTCAGTGCTTCAATATACATGGCACGAACATCTTTGGTTTTAGCAAGATTGGCCCTTCCCCAGGAGAAAGGTTCTTTGTTGAATATCTTTCCCAATATAAGATCAGCCATAAACCTTGCGTGTCTCCCGTTTCCATTGGAAAAGGCATGAATAAAAACCAGACGATGATGAAACTGGACAGCAAATTCATCTGGAGGATACACATCAAACTCAATCCAACCGACAGCCTCATCACAGAGTTTGTGAACCTCTACCGGGATATCTATATACCGGATGCCAATATTCTTTTCTGTTTTCCGGTACTTTCCAGCCCATTTCCACACATCGCCAAACATCTTTTTGTGAAGCAGGCAAATAAAATCTGTATTCAGGATTTTGTCTGCTTTAACTGCCTGCATCCATGCGGAAGCTCGCGCAATATTTTCCAATTCCAATGCATCAAGTTCCCCTTTGGTTGTGATGTGCGTTGGAATCAATCCTTTGATCTCATCGTACTCAAGAGGAGTGGCACCGTCTTCAATCTCAATCATTCGAATTTCTTATCCCATAATTTTGAGGGCGATTCCAAAATTTCTTCCACCATACTTTCAAACGCTTCTTTTGAATGGTGATTCGTCAAGTCCTGTGCTTCAAGATACATATGATGTGAAACATGATGCATTCTTTCTTGTGCAATACAAGCGGCCTGCTTCCGGACTGTATTTTCCAAGGTTGTCCTGGGAGCAAAACCATATACGAACACACAATCCAATTTATCCGCAATTTTTTCCAGCGTTTTGATGGTCAGCGCCCCTGTAAGTTCATCCTGCTCTATTTTAACAATCCGTGATTGACCGACCCCAAGACGATCTGCCAACTGGCGCATATTCATTCCAAGGGCATCTCGAATCGCACGAATCCACCCTCTCATCGGGCGGGCTACATTAGCTGTTGCAGTAAAAACATGAAGCGTTTCATCTAACTGTTTTCTAACTCTCTTTAGTTTTCTGTGTCTCATAATTATCATATATATATGAATTAATAAAATATTTTAATCATTAATATATGAATTTAAAGAAATTGTCAATCATATATATATGAATTTATTTATCATTTTCTGGCATCCTTCAATTTTAGTTTACACTTTTTATAATGATGTCCCGCTTAGCACCCCCATTAATCGGGGCTTGACTTCAAACAAAGTGTAAACTACTGTTGGAAGCATATGAAGGATGCCCATTTTCTCGTATAAACAGCTATTTTCAGGTTTTTGATGGTAGATCTGGATACGATTCGAAAAATGAGCCGCGCATACGGTGGCATCATATTTTAAAACAACAACACAAATAATAACCCAAGCAGGCCGCATCCTGAAATGGCCAGAATCGTCGTAAAGCAGCCTGCATTCTTCTTTTCATCAAGATCCTTCTCAACTTTATCATAAATAAGGTTGTCAATAACCGGATCGTCATCGAAAATGCCTTCATACTCATCATCATTTTCCATATTTCCCCCTTATTTTGGAATAATGCGATAGATCCATTATTTAACCGGAAGCGCTGACCATCAACAATAATTTCATTTGATTGGCCAATGCTTTCCGGAGTGCCAGTATCCAAACAGCCACAACCACCCGTCAATTTCAACTAATAGATGCCCGTCTCTGAAAACAATTGGTAGTGTTATCATAAATTATTATCTCCAGCATATTCTCATGTCCAAATTTCTGTGATTATGAACACTTTTTCCTATTTTCCCACTGGGATATTTCAATAATTCTTATATCAAACGCCTCTGCAACTTTTTGATGTTGCCTTAAAAGTTTTTGTTTATGATTGACAAACTCCATTTTGGGGAAGGCGACAGCACTTCTACATTCTGAGGCGGTAAGTCCCAGGCCAGAAAACCATTCATGCATAGAGGATGCCTTTTTTATGAATTCGCGATAAAGAACGGCCTGGGTGACCGCATGCCGGTAATCCTGTCCGATACTTGATCCTGTTGGTTCTTTCAGTTCCACAGCCCAAGGGATATTTCCATCTCTCATTAATGCATCTAAAAAACGAGGACTACCTTTTGGAGACCAAAGCGTCGGAAATTGAAATGGTTGTTCAGTTACTACTGGCTCTAGTATTTTCTCATCAACTTTTAATTCTGCAACACCACGTAAAACTCGGCTTTCAAGAAGATGCTCTCGTTGATATTTATTCAATTCCCCAGATTTTCTTGAATCGATTAACTTTTTTATTACAGATGCCACCATCGGTATTTGAGAATCATGAAAATTGCCCGCAATATCACCAGCTATTTCAATAAAAACTTTTCGAGCCAGTCCATCACCACCTTTTTGCCCTGTTTTACCAACGTCTAACGAACCAGCATCACCCTTCGAATTAATACTGCAGACCTGAAGTCCTTCAACCCTACCCGACCAGTTCCCGCCAGTGACATTTCGATACCACCTGAAAGCGTCATCGTTGACAGCACCCGATAATTTTTTGGCCATATCTGGCAGGGTCATATTTTGAGATTGGGTAATCTTCTTAAACCAACTTCTCTTTTTTAATGCTGTATCAAAATCCTCAAGGGGTTGTTCAACAGGGGAGAAATTAATTTCTATTTGGACACAAAGAGGAATTGATATAGCGTTCATCAAGGAAAAGAGACTGCATAATATTTCTTTTTGTTCTTCAAAGTTTTTTCGGCTCCCCAGGATATAACGAAGTCCGCCGGTTTTTCCTTGTGTCTGTAAATGATAGTGAACCGCATCAACAAGGCCATGAATAGGATCATCTTTTTTTGTTTCGTTTCCAACTGCAACAATAGTGTCTCCATTGTTTTTACACCTGATTATTTTGTTGGAAATCATAAAATCCTTCGTATCCTTGTGATAATCCGGGACCAATCCCTGTTTTGTAAGTTCGGCAATTATTTCTTCTTTGTTCATAGACACTCCTTTAATGATTAAACGTCCCACCATACGCCATCATGTTCGAGACGGACATTTTTAAAAAATTCCGAGTACATTTGAGGCTCGAATGAGTGGATTGGTACAATGGTCTCTGGCAAAAGCGATTCTGCTAACCGTTGCAAATCTGAGACATGAGCATGACCGGAAGTATGGCAATGATATATGGAAATATCTTTCTTGTTGAGCCAGGCTTTAAACCATGCATACTGCTCGTCCTGAAGATAACCTGACCACAAAGAATAAATCAAAATACTTTTTCCCAAAGACGGAAACTTGTCAAAATCTCTAACCATGGAGGGTCGGAACAATAAGACCAGTTCTGGGGCCATTTGTTCAATCTCTTCAGGGTATATCCTGCAACTTGAAAACTCTCTCACAAAATCAAACATCCTTTTTTCTTTGATTTTGATTTTTTGAAATTTCGGGACAAAAACTTTGAGCTGTTTCCAGCCAGGCTGAGGTATCCGCGGGTTATTTAGTGAGCGTAATATGTTGGCAGTGTAAAGATCAAGGACTAATGTTTTGCCTGTCTGTCGGCACGCTTTATAGA
>JAIVHE010000042.1 GCA_020201255.1 Desulfobacteraceae bacterium | reverse complement strand
CCGATGACAAACTTTTTTGTCTGATCGGCAATTTCCCTGTTTCTGGCAATCTCTTCCACATCAGCGGCATCTGTGTCATCATCTGTCAGGATCAATTCAAATCCCAGGTCTTTGATGGTACGCCCCATCTCATCCAGGGTTACCACGGAGGGGATATACCGTATATTGACCCGCTCGGATGCAAAATTCACGGATGCATCCACCACGCCTTCGGTCTTTTGATTCAAGGTTTTTTCAATACTGGCTGCGCAATTGGCACAGCTCATGCCGGTTACCGGCAACTCTGTTGCGGATATGGGCACATCAAATCCCAGGTCCCTGATTTTTGCGATTATGTTTTGCAGATCCGTCTTTTCCGAATCAAATATCACCCGCACCCCTTCTGTGGCAAAACTGGCGCCGGCATCAACAATACCTTCCATATTGGACAGGGTTTTATCAATACTTGCCGCACAATTGGCACAGCTCATACCGGTTACGGGCAAGGTCAGGTTTTTGCGGACCATACAGTTCCTCCTGTTTTTACCGGTGATATTCATGCCGAACTGGGGTTTTCAGCAGTTCAGCTGATAAATATGGTAATCATCAATTTTTCATTTGCAAAAAATTTGCATTTTGGAGATTGTGTTTTGTATACCATTTTATATATAGTGAGAAGGGAATGAACACCTATACCAAAATTCTGCTGACCACCCTGCCTCTGGTGATTTTTTCTCTGTTCACCATTGTGGGAACCGCCTATTATTTTTCCCGCACCGCCCTTGTGGATCTGGGGGAAAACTGGCTGGACACCCGGTTGTCCGAAGCCATGATCATTGTCACCTCCCAGGAAGAGATGCTGCATGAATACAAACTTGCAACCATTCCCGCCAGTATTACCAAAGCAAAGATGGATGCAGCCGTGGAAATTGCCGACATCGGCGTGGGCGAGCTGGGATATATTTTTGGTGTGGACAAAGAAGGTACCATCATCTTTCATCCCGGCAAATACATGGTCAATACGGATGTGAGCGGTGAAGCCTGGTTCCAGGATCTTCAAAAAGACACAAACCGGCTGATACTGGATATGAACCAGGAGACCAGTCTGGCCCGGTCTGCCTATTTTGATGCCCGGTCTGCCTATTTTGATCCCTGGGACTGGTATATACTTGCGGTGGACCCCATGGAGGAAGTCTACGGGGTTGCCAGCCGCATGCGGCCATATCTGTATGCCATGGGAGCATTTGCCGCCCTTGTTATCTCTTTGGCCCTGATGCTGCTGACCCGCCGGCTGACCCGGCCATTGCAGGACCTGGTACAGGGGGCGGGGAAAATCGGCAATGGTGAGCTGGACACCCGGATCCCCATCCAGTCCAATGATGAATTCGGACATCTGGCAAAAGAGTTCAACAAAATGGCATTCCGACTCAAGGAAACCCTGACTGCTCTGCAATATAGTGAAGAACATTTCCGGGCGTTGATTGAAAATGCCGGTGACCTGATCTGGATTCTGGATGAACAGGGAAATTTCCGGTATGTGAGCCCGTCCACCCAAAGGATACTGGGGTATGAGCCGGAATTTCTCCTGGGAGCAAATGCCTTTGATTTTCTTCACCCGAAAGACAAGGAGGCTGCCCGGGAGCGTTTTCAAAAACGGGTGCAGGGGATTTTGTCAATGCCGGACAAACCGGCTGAACAGCGCTTCCAAAACCGGAAAAATCATTACTGCACCCTGGAATCCATCAGCAATAACCTGCTGAATCACCCCGCCATCGAGGGAGTGGTGATAAATGCCCGGAACATTACCCAGCGCAAAATTGCGGAACAGGCATTACAGCGTTCCCACCAGGAACTGGAAACCCGGGTGGAGGATCGCACCCGGAACCTGACACTGCTGAACCAGGCATTGAATACCGAAATTCTGGTGAGAAAGCAAAAAGAGATTGAACTGGAAAAAGCCAACCAGGCAAAAAGCGAATTTCTGGCCAATGTAAGCCATGAAATCAGAACTCCGCTGAATTCAGTGCTCGGTTTCAGTGAGGTGCTGTTTTCCATGGCCGAAGATGACGAGCAGAAAAGCTATATCCAGGCCATTTCTATGGCCGGCAGAAACCTGATGGGGCTGGTTTCCAATATCCTGGACCTGTCAAAAATACAGGCTGGAAAGCTTACCATTGAAACAAAACCGATTTCCCTGGACACCCTGTTCAGTGAAACACACCAACTGTTCAAGGCCAGGCTTGACCAGAAAAACCTTGGGTTTTTTATCCAGATCGATGCAGATATGCCGGATTACCTGTGCCTGGATGAAATACGCATCCGCCAGGTGCTGACCAACCTGATTGAAAATGCTGTCAAGTTTACAAAAAAGGGACACATCCGGCTTTGTGCCCGAATTCATGCAAAACAATATCCCAAAAACCTGGACCTGGTCATCCGGGTGGAAGACACCGGCATGGGGATTCCAAAGGACAAACATGAGCTGGTCTTTGAATCCTTTGAACAGGAAAATGCCGATATCAGCAGAAAATACGGGGGAACGGGCCTGGGTCTTTCCATCACAAAGCGTCTGGTGGAATTGATGCAGGGCAGCATCACCCTTGACAGCCGGCCCGGAGACGGCAGTGTCTTTGAAATCCTGCTGCCGGCAGTGGCCATCAGCGATACAAAACAACCTGCTGCCTCGTCCTCGGCAGATGACCCCCCATCGGTTTGTATATCAACAGATACCAGGGAACCGCAGCCAATACCTGTTCTTTCCAAACCGGTTTTCCAAAAGGCCC
Source organism: Desulfobacteraceae bacterium (assembly GCA_020201255.1). Taxonomy (GTDB): domain Bacteria; phylum Desulfobacterota; class Desulfobacteria; order Desulfobacterales; family Desulfobacteraceae; genus Desulfotignum. Next base: position 8,474 of record JAIVHE010000042.1, on the reverse strand, counting down.
TGATACAGTATCCGGATCTGTTGCCCCTGGTACAATCCAAAATCATTCCCCTGCTGCCTGATATTCAGGAAGGAATGAAAATATCGGATGCCCGGTGCATTGCTGAAGTGTTCATGGAGATGGGACGGCAGTTTGATCTGGCATCATTCAAAGAATTCGGCCGCAAACTGCACCAGCACACCCAGGCCTTTGATGTTGAAAAAGGTCATCTGTTCTGTATTCCTGTACCGGTCTTTGCGGGCGATGATGGGTTTGTCCGGATCAAGGCTGCGGATAATTTTTGCCGGATTGCCCGCGGCGATGACATTGGCAGGAATGTCTGATGTCACCACGCTGCCGGCACCCACAATGCTGTTTTCACCGATGGTAACCCCTTTGCACACAATGGCGGAATCCCCGACCCATACATTTTCCTCCAGCACCACATGACTGGTATCCGATGGCGGCAAAGACCGGTCATAGATGCCGTGCCAGTCGGAATCGGTGATATAGGAGTGGCTTGCCAGCATACACGAATCCTTGACGGTAACGCTGTGGGCCGCACTGATGCGCACCCCCGGAGAGATGAGCACATGGTCCCCGATGGTGATGCCGGGAATGTTTTTTTTGTCGGACCAGACCGTCAACCGGGTTTTTTTGTCCGCACACCCCAGCAGGGTCACATGGGAGCCGATACGGATGGGTTCACCGAACAATTCAATATACCAGGGTTTGATGATAAACGGATGTTCCCCCAGACCGGTGAGCTGGGGGGCCAGATAGTGGCGCACATACAGATTCTGGAGCCGGTACCAGGCTTTTTTGATATAATAGGGCCGGGTATCGCGTATCACCGGATCATGCCTTTGTACAACGGGCCGTCCCAGTTGGAATGGGTGAACAGCCCGGCTGCCGGGGTCAGATCATACAATGCATCCGCCGCCATAAGGGCCACGGCATTGGTCCAGGATATTTTTTCTTCGGGCCAGATCACCATGTCCGGATAGGTATACCCGCACCAGAAGGTTTTGTCTTCATACACCCGGTCCTGGATCCAGGAAAACACAATCTTCGCTTTCTGGCGGCTGCCCATGGCATGGAGGGCCAAAACCAGTTCGCAGGTTTCCGCAACGGTCACCCAGGGTTGATCCGACACACACCTGGCCCCCTGGCCGTCTATCATATACTTATGCCAGTATTTTTCCACCCGTACCCGGGCTTTTTCCCCCCGGAGGGCACCACAGAGAACGGGATAGAACCAGTACATGGAAAACCGGGACTTGCTTACGTTATAGCTGTGCAGGTTCTCTTTAAGGGAACGGGCCAGCCTGGCCCATGCATCTTCCCATGCCGGCCGGGGCCGGTCCAGGATATGGCAGATGGTCAACGCGCACTTGAGGCTCATGAACACCGAAGAAGAGCCCGACAGCAGGGACATGGGATCAATGTCGCCTTCCGGGCTTCTTGCCCAAAGGATCTCACCGGTGGGGGTTTGCAGATCCAGGGCATAGTCAACTCCCTTTTCCATGGTGCTCCAGAACGATTCCAGCCATGAGCGGTCATTGGTGATCAGATACGCATGGAGCAACCAGGTCCCAGGGATCTGTTTTGCCGCCGATATGCCAGGGGATATCCCCTGAGGGCCGCTGGAGTTTGAGAATCTGGCCTGCAACTGAAGCTATGTTCAGGACCAAAAATTCCTGCATCTTTGCCGGTATCTGGTGCATCAAAGCGTCTCCACCTGTTTTAGATATATTCACATCATGATGATATTGCCCTGACAACGTACCAGAACCAGTTTTGTTTTTCAAGGACCTGTCCCATTAAATCATGAATGATAATTCATTTATTTGATTTTCCTTTCATCATGGATCGGCCAGGACCGCATCTCCACACAATTGTACCCTAACATTTTGAAATTGAATGCAATTACCCCCCGAACCCCGGGGAATTATTTTGCTTGACAACCCCGGGGTTTTTCTGTTAATAAAAATGAATACTCATTCATAAAAATTTTGGACAGCCCAGAATTGAAACTGACAACATAATTTAGGAGGACATCATGGCAAGAAAAATCAGAAAGGCCGCAGTCATCGGGTCCGGTATCATGGGAGGCGGCATTGCCGCGCTTCTGGCCGGTGCCGGCGTCAAGGTGCTGCTGCTGGACATTGTACCCTTTGATCTCAAAGAGGAAGAAAAAAACGACCCGGCAGCCCGGAACCGCATCGTCAAAGCCGGACTGGATGCTGCCCTGGCTTCTTCCCCGTCCCTGTTTTTTAATAAAAAGGATGCCGGACTGATCTCCATCGGCAACCTGGATGATGATATTGAAAAACTGGCCGACTGCGACTGGATCGTTGAAGTGGTGGTGGAAAGACTGGACATCAAACGCAATCTGTTCCAGAAAGTGGACAAAGTCCGCAAACCCGGATCCATTGTCACCACCAACACTTCCGGTATCCCGCTCCAGGACATCACCGAAGGATTTTCCGCGGAATTCAAACAACATTTCATGGGCACCCATTTTTTCAACCCGGTGCGGTACATGCACCTGCTGGAGCTGATCCCGGGCAAGGACACCCTGCCGGAAGTCCTGGATTTCATAGCAAAATTCGGCGAGAAAAACCTGGGCAAAGGCATTGTCTGGGCCAAGGACACCCCCAACTTTGTGGGCAACCGCATCGGGATCCAGGGCATCAGCGCGGCCATGCGGTTCATGCAGGAAGACGGCCTCACCGTGCCGGAAGTGGATGCCGTTTTCGGACCGGCCATGGGACGGCCCAAAACCGCCATCTTCAAGACCACGGACCTGGTGGGCTTAGACATCATGATGCATGTGGCCCAAAACTCCTATGATTTGTGCGTCTGCTGGGCAACAAGACAAAAGCCGGGTTCTACAAAACCGACCTCACCCCGGAATGGAAAAAGGTGCGCAAGGTCCTGAACCTGGACACCCTGGAATATGAAGACCTGGAACGGCCCACCTTCCCCTGCCTGGATGCAGCCAAAAAAGCCGGCACCCTGACCGAAAAGGTCAACATCGTGCTCAAGGCTGATGACAAGGCTGGAAAGTTCGCCTGGAAACTGGCAGCCAACTCTTTTCAGTATGCAGCCAACCGGATCCCGGAAATCGCCGACACCATCGTGGAGATCGACAATGCCATGAAATGGGGCTACAACTTTGAAATGGGACCGTTCGAACTCTGGGATGCCTATGGTGTGGCAGAAGCCGTGGAAAGAATGACCAAAGACGGGCTCGAAGTGCCGGCCAATGTCAAGGCCATGCTGGATGCCGGAAACACCTGCTTTTACAAACTGGAAAACGGGGTCCGGTATTTTTATGACTTTGCCGCAGCCGGGTACAAACCCTTGCCTGTCCCCGAATCCCTGGTCTCCATTGCCGCAGCCAAGGGCAACAACAAAACCGTTACGGAAAACGCCTCCGCATCTCTGGTGGATATCGGAGACGGGGTGTTCTGCCTGGAGTTCCATACCAAGATGAACGCCATCAATGCCGAAATCGTGGACTCCATTGCCGACGGCCTCGATTATGTGGACAAAAACGGTGTGGGCCTGGTCATCGGCAATGAAGCCGGCGGCATGCCCGGTGCCTTTTCCGCCGGCGCGGACTTAGGGTTTATCGCCAAACTGTGCCATGACAAAAAATATGCGGAAATCGATGCATTTTTGAAAAAAGCCCAGGATGGTATCCAGGCCACCAGATATTCCGCCTTTCCCGTGGTTGCGGCCCCCTACGGCATGACCCTGGGCGGCGGATGTGAAACCTGTCTGGGTGCGGACCGCATCGTGGCCCATGCCGAGCTGTACATGGGCCTGGTGGAGATCGGAGTGGGTCTTTTGCCCGCCGGCGGCGGCACCATGAACCTGTGGAAAAAACATGTAAATGCCCTGCCCGGAAAAACCGTCAAGGATCTGGACCTGGCAAAGATTTTTGTGGCAGCGTTCATGAAAATCGGCATGGCAGCCGTGTCCATGTCCGCGGCCCAGGCCGTTGGCAACGGATTCTTAGGACAGGCGGACCGCATTGTATTCAACCGGGACACCCTGGTGGGAGAAGGCAAAAAAGAGGTCTTGAGAATGGTGGAGGACGGATACGCACCGCCCATGAAACAGCCTTTGAAAGTGATGGGCGATGCCGGCCAGGGAATGGTGAACGCGGAAATCTATAACATGCGCAACGGCAATTTCATGAGCGATCATGATGCCTTTCTGGCCAAGCGGATCGCTTATGTCATGAGCGGCGGAGATGTGAATGTAGGCTCCGAGGTCAGTGAAGACACCATCTTGAAACTGGAACGGGAAGCATTCGTGGATTTCTGCAAAGAGGAAAAAACCATTGCCAGGATCGATCACATGCTCAAAACCGGCAAACCGCTCAGAAACTAGAAGGAGGAGATACCAATGAAAGACGCATATATTGTACAATCGGTCCGGACCCCGGGCTGCAAGCAAAAACGCGGCCAGTTCAACCAGACCCGGCCCGAAGAGCTGATCACCTTTATCATGAAGCAGGCTGTGGAAAAAACCCCCAACCTGTCCCCGGACCATTTTGATGACGTGATGCTGGGATGCGCGTTCCCGGAAGCGGAACAGGGCCTGAACCTGGGCCGGGTGGCGGCCAAGATGGCCGGCTTTCCCGACAGTGTCTCCGGCGCCACCGTGAACCGGTTCTGCGCCTCGGGCCTGGAAGCCATAGCCCTGGCCTCCATGCGGGTCCAGATGGGCTGGTCCGATATCACCATGGGCGCGGGTGTGGAATCCATGACCTATGTGCCCATGGGCGGCAACAATCCTCGGCCCCATCCGGAATATTCCCGCACCAACCCGGAAATGTTCGTGTCCATGGGCGTCACTGCGGAAAACGTGGCAGAACGGTACAAGATTTCCAGAGAAGACCAGGATGCCTTTGCCGCGGCTTCCCAGACCAAGGCTGCCAAAGCCCGGGACAACGGCCGGTTCACGGAAATCGTTCCCACGCCGGCCTTTCGCTATGTGAAACAACCGGACGACACCTATAAAAAAGAAACCTTCCTTGTCGAACATGACGACGGCATCAGAGAAACCACCGCGGAAGGCCTGGCCAAACTGCGCACCGTGTTCAAGGCCAACGGCTCGGTCACGGCGGGCAACTCCTCCCAGACCACGGACGGGGCCGCCGCCACCATCATCGCCTCCAAGGAAAAATGCGATGAACTCGGCCTGACACCGATCGCCCGGCTGGTGTCCTACACCACGGTCGGATGCAAATCCGATGAAATGGGCGTGGGCCCCAGATACGCCATTCCCAAAGTCCTGGAACAGGCCGGCATGACCATTGACGACATCGACATCTATGAAATCAATGAAGCCTTTGCCTCCCAGGCCCTGTACTGCATCCGGGAACTGGGCCTGGAAAAGTACATGGACAAGATCAACATCCACGGCGGTGCCATCGCCCTGGGTCATCCTCTGGGATGCACCGGTGCCAAGCTCACGGCCACTTGCCTGGCCAACCTCAAAGAGGTCCAGGGCAAATACGGCATTGTGTCCATGTGCATCGGCGGCGGCATGGGCGCGGCCGCCATTTTCGAACGCCTCTGATGATACTGCGAGAAACCCGCAACCCATAGGACTGAGACGTACGGCACTACATGTGTAAATAGACAGTAACATTAATTACCGGCCGGGGTTTTACGGTTTTTAGAACCCCGGCTGTTTTTTTCATGCTCTTTGAGCTGCCTTTGAAGCAAAGCGGATCAGGAAGGGTAAAAAAGGATTGATGATGAATGATGTAGTGAATCCCTTATATTTTACCCGGCTGGCGGAACAGACCCCGGCCGATATCTGCCGCCGGGCAGTGTGCACTTATGATGCCGCTGCCCAAACCTATGGGCTGGCCATTTGGGGAAGACAGTATGCGGTGAATCCCCGGAAAGGCCTGATCTCCTGTGTCAGTCCGGACAGTTCCCCCCTTCATCCCTATTTTGATCTGTTCGCCGTGCATTATCTGCTCTCTGCCAAAGAGATCCAGCCGGCCGGTCAATGGATCTCCGAAAAAGAGATCCCCGGCGGCACCACTTTTTTCAGAGGTCCCCATGAGATTCCGACCCATCTGATTGCATCCCGGTTTGACGGAGATATCCAGGGATTTTTTGACCGGTGTGTTCAGTACGGCGGCACCAAACTGGCCCTGGCGGATGCCGCGTTTTCGTTTTTCATCACCCCCCGGGTGCCGGTGGCCGTGCTTTTCTGGCAGGGGGATGAGGAGTTTCCCACAGAAGCAAAACTGCTGTATGACGTAACCATTGTCCGCCACCTGGCAGCGGATATTGTGTATGCCTTGGCTGTAGGGATATGTGAACAGCTGGGAGAATCCTGCATGAGGACAAATTCCTTCTCTCGTTATTTGTATTGAACCAGTGTTTGTATCGGAAGGAATAATATGAGTGGGTTTCCATTGAGGGAGATAAATCCGAACTGCTCATAGTATGCTTTGGCTTGATTGTCTTTTGCATCGACAAAGAGCCCGATTATTCCAACATTTTCTGAAATAACAATGACTTTTTCTACAGCATTCCCGATCAAATAATTTCCATAGCCTTTGTGCTGATAATCTTTTAATACAGCAAGTCTTGCCAATTTTAAAGCAGGGACTTGATCAGGATATCTTTTAGCGATAATCAAAGGTAAGTAATCCTTTTCGACTTCACAAATAGACAGAGTGTAAAATCCAAGGATTTTTTTCGGGTTTTCATCATTAATCAGCACAAAGGTACGCGACATACCTTTAGTGATATGCTGCCTGGCAATCTTTTGCAGAAAGATCTTCAATTGGGTGTTTCCACAGTCAAACTGTTTTCTGTTATGCGACTTATCCAAAAGTTCAATTTTTAGCATTTCAAATCCTGTTTATACTGTTTCATTGCCTGGGCCAATTTGGGATTTGATTTTGGAGGATTTTCAATCAAAGTAAACAGGTGTTCAGCTGATTGTTTATTTAACCTGATTTTATTTTCATGTTCAATAATAGCCTGGGCTTTTTCAAGCGCTGCGTGTACTATAAATTGATTTAATGTAGATCCCGTGATTTCAGATGCCTCGGTTAATGTTTCATAGACACTTGGTGATATCCGTGCTGAGACACGGGCGGTTTTTGTTTCAGCTTTCATTTTGGGTCTCTCTCCTGATTATTTGTATTTTATGGTCCATCTTTATATCATAAACATTCGGTGCCATTTTGGCAACACAAACACAATAAAAAAGGGGCAAGTTTTTAACCAGTCAGCCCGCATCAGCTTTGCGTATCCGGAACTACTCTGGCAGGTATTGACCACAAAACGCTGGGAATTACTCAAGGTTCTCTGCGGCGCGGGGCCTGTATCAATTCGAGAAGCACCCGCCGTGCCGGGCGTGATGTCAAGGCCGTTCACGGCGAGGTTACGGCACTGCTGAATGCCGGTATACTCAACCGCACGGACAAAGGGCGTATCGTTTTCCCCTATGATGCGATTAAAGTCGAATTTCTGCTGCATGCGGCATAAGGCCGCCTGTGACCCTTTTATTTTTCGGATGCTCATTCGGGTGTTCAAGTCCTCACAGAGCACCACAATAAAAGGATACCGGACCTGGAATGCACCATGACTGAAAATAAAATTTTATGCCAGATAAATGACCCGTCCAACGCACCCGGAACAGCTTTGTTTGATGTTGCTAATGAAGAAACAACCTGTCACGTATACCTTTTCATTGCAGCCTCCCGGGGTACCGGCCCACCCCGCTCGTCCGGCTGCCGGCGCTGGCCGGATATCTGGGCATCCAGGAGCTGTTTGTCAAAGATGAAAACCATCGCTTTGATGTAAAGGCATTCAAAGTTCTGGGGGCCAGCTATGCCATGGCAAAATCCCTGGGTGAGGCGATCTGGCCACCATCATGGCGGGACTGTCCTGCGGAGAGCCGAGCCTTACAGGGTTGGAAATACTGAAATCAGGTGCCAATGCCTTTTTAATGTGCGCCGATGAGGTCGACCTGCACGACCAGGGAGGTATCATGAGTTTTCCGGAACTGAACCGGGGGGACAGGGGTGAGGACGTAAAACGCCTTCAATCGCTGTTAAACAAAGTCGGGGCCATGCTGGTCACGGACGGGGATTTCGGCCAACCATGGACCTGCTTGAAAACGATATCGGCAAACCGGGCAGCAAAAAGCGGGCAGCAGAGATTAAGCGCCTGGGCGTGGAAATTCCCTTTACAGTGGCCTGGAACGTCTTCCTGGAAAAAACACTGCCCCGGTTTTATCAGGACACAGAATCAATTTATCCTTGTTTGTCCCGGCTCCCCGATTTCTGCCGCTCGGCTCTGGTCAGCATTGTATACAACCGCGGCACCAGCCTGAACGGGAGCAGCCGCAGCGAAATGCGTGCCATCCGGGACATCCTTGCAGATGCGGATAATGAAAGTCTTCACAAACAAAAACGGAAAATGATCTTAACAGACATC